>CAYTWV010000398.1:0-4681 GCA_964442235.1 uncultured Myxococcales bacterium
TCGAATACCTGGCCACGCATCCCAATTTCACCCGCATGACCAAGATGCTCATGGGCGTCTCCAACAGTTCCAAAGTTGAAGAGTGGGTCGAGCGCTTCTTCCGCCCTTTGTTCGAGGCAGGCATTGCGTTCCTCGAAGCCCGACCCTACCCCACGGTTCACGAGGTAGACCCCGAACAGTACCTGATTTCGTTCTATTGCATGACGGTCTCCTACTTCTCCGACGCGGATGCACTCAGTGTGCTCCTTCGCCGGGATGCCCTCTCCCAGGAGGCCCTCAGCGCACGCCTTGAATCCATCAAAGAGCTCTTCTTCGCCGGTCTGGGACTGACTCGAGTTCGCCCGGACCCCGACGATTCTCACTAGGACCAAGGCCGTTTCCGATTGACAACCTGAGTGCACCCTTCTGACGCCGTCGTCTTGCCCCGAACTGTGGCTGCGGCGTTAACTAACCAGTCAATTCAACTGACTGGTTGATGGGTGCGGGAGAGGCAAGGTGAGGGAAAACGATGACGACGCTATTTATGTTGGATGCGGCCAGGACCTTTGGTCCCGAGTGCCGGCTGGGGATCGACGCAGGCAGCGTGTCGCTGAAACTTGTGGTGAAAGGGCGCAAAGGCCTGGAGTTCGCCACATCCCAGCGTCACCAAGGTGAGCCCCTGGCCTGCTTGAAGGAGATTTTTGGACGGGTACCGCAGTTGGGCCATGTCCGACGAGTCGCCGTAACGGGTCACCACGCCGTTGCCATCGCCGAAGCGATTCACGTCAAGGCCCTGGACACAATCGCCTGCACGCTGACGGGAGTGGGCACCTCCTATCCTGGCCTGGATTCCATTTTGGACTTGGGCGGGAACAGCCTTACCCGGATTCGGCTGGATTCCCAGGGCAAGTTTCTGGGGTTCGAGGCCAACACCCTGTGTGCGGCAGGGACGGGCAGTTTCCTGGATGAGCAGGCCACTCGAATGGGCATTCCCGCCCTTGAACTGGGCCAGGCTCTTGGGGTCCAGGCGCCCCCCTCCATTGCGTCACGCTGCGCCGTGTTTGCCAAAAGTGACCTGATCCATCGGCAACAAGAGGGTTATGGTCGAGACGACCTTTGGGCCGGACTGTGCCGTAGTCTGGCTCGCACCGCCGTCTCGACGTTGTACAAGGGGACCTTGCCCCAGCAGGCGACGCTGGTGGTGGGCGGAATGGCGCTAAACGCCGAAGTGATGCGCTGGTTGGAGCCGGCCCTTGGGTTTGCCCCACTGGTCCCCCAGCATCCCGAATTTGTGGCAGCACTTGGGGCCGCCATAAAGGCCCCCATGGCCCGGCCGCTATGGAGCTTTTGCCAGAGCGAGGCGCAGGGGGCCGAACCCTGTTCGCTCCGCCCCGCCCTGCTGCTTTCACGCAGCCATTTCCCGTCGTTTCAGGTGCACCGAACCTGGCAAGAGTCTGGCACGGAGATGCGGCTTCATCGGCCACTGCAGCCGGGATCCCTTGGGGTCTATTTGGGAATCGACATCGGTTCCACTTCGACCAAGATGGTCCTGCTGGACGCCGACGGTGCCCCTGTCCTGGATGCCTACCGTAAGACGGCCGGGGACCCCGTTTCGGCCAGTCGCCATCTGATTCAGGCTTTGGTTCAGTTGCAGAACCAAAACCACGTATCGCTGCAGTTTCTGGGCGTCGGTACCACGGGCTCCGGCCGCAAGCTGGTGGGCCACATCGTGGGGGCCGATTGCATTCTGAATGAAATCACGGCCCATGCCACCGGTGCGCTAAGTGTCAACCCCGAGGTCGAGACCCTTTTTGAGATTGGCGGCCAGGATGCGAAGTATATCCGCCTTGAAAAGGGCGCCGTCGTCGACTCCAACATGAACTACGTGTGCGCTGCGGGCACTGGCTCGTTTGTGGAGGAACTGGCCCGTAAACTTGGGTTCGGGGTTGAAGAGGTGGGCCAGGTGGTTGCCGGCGTAGCGCCACCCTTCACGTCGGATCGCTGCACGGTATTCATGGAACAAGACGTCCAGACCCTGCTGCGCAAAGGGCACACTCGGGAAGAGGTCATGGGAGCCGTGCTCTACTCGGTGATCCAAAACTATCTTCGAAAGGTGGTTGGACCTCGCCCCGTCTCCAAACGGAGGGTCTTTTTCCAAGGCGCCACGGCCCGCAACCGGGGGCTGGTCGCTGCGCTGGAGAACTTGCTTGGCGTAGAGGTGGTGGTGTCGGACCTTTGCCACCAGATGGGGGCTTTGGGTGTGGCCCTGGAGACCCGTTCCCGCATGCTGTCCACCCTTGGCACCAGCACATTTGTGGGGCTGGAAAGGGCTTCCCAGGCCGTATTGATCAACCAGGAATCCTGCACCCTGTGCACAAATACGTGCACCATCAGCCACCTTCAGGATGGGGACCGAAACCGGGCAGCGTCCTGGGGTTATCTGTGTGGCCGGGAACCCGGAGTACGCAGCGTCCGACAGGATCCGGGGCAGCAGTTGTTCCAAGAGCGGCAGGCCCTCTTTTTGCGGGCTTCGGCTGCTTCGGGAAACCTGCCCTCGGATGCCCCGGAAGTCTGGATGCCACGGGCTCTGCTCAATTTCTCCTATGGCCCCTTCTTCGCTGCCTTCTGGGAGGCGCTTGGGCGAAAGGTCGTCTGGTCGAAGCCCACTACCCGAGAGACCATCGATCAAGGAAACCTCTGGGTCTCTGCCGAGGTGTGCCTGCCGGTGAAACTGGCCCACGGCCACGTCGCCCAACTGCTGCAGCGCCCGGGCCAGGCGCCCATCTTTGTGCCGTACCTCATCTCGGCCCCCGAAAGCCCCAAAACCTCACGAGCCTTCTTCTGCCCCTATAACATCGGACTGCCCGGAATGCTGGACGCTGCCATGGAGCTGCAAGGGCTGGACCCGAATCGCCTGTTGCGCTGTGCCATGGACTTCCGGTGGGGCGCCAAAGAGGCCGCATGGAATCTTGGCGAAAGCCTGGGCAAGGAATTGGGACTTGGTGCCCTGCCATTGGAGGCGGCCTGGAAACAGGCCATGCGGGCCCAGCAGAAATTCGACGGGCAAGTCGCCGAGATGGGACGCAAGTGGAGACTGGGCCGGACCCTGGCACAGCGCCCCCAAGTGGTCTTCTTGGGACGCAGCTACAACTTGTATGACAAGGGCGCAAATCTGGACATTCCGGCAAAACTCTCGTCGCTGGGATTCGACGTTCTTCCCATGGAGTGCCTGCCGCTTGAGCAGGAGCCTCTGGGCGAAGAGTTCGAAAACATGTACTGGAACAGCGGTCGTGCCATTCTTGAGGCGGCCCGCCTGGTCGCCCGGACGCCGGGCTTCTTCGCATGTTACCTGACCAATTTCAGTTGTGGCCCCGACTCGTTCATTCAATCCCAGGTTGAAACCGTCATGGCGGGGAAACCCATGTTGACCCTGGAGTTGGATGAACATGGCGGCGATGCCGGCTACTGGACCCGGCTGGAAGCCTTTGCCGAAGTGGTACGCAAGCAGGGCCATGCGGTCAGTTCGTACCGCCCCAGACTGGGTGGGACGTTGTCCATTTCCAAACTCGGGGACCGCATTCTTTGGATTCCCCCGATGCATGAGGTCTCCCCCCGGCTGGTCGCTGCGGTACTGCGTCACGCAGGAATCCAGGCCAGAGCCCTGCCCAGCGAAACGGTCCACAGCTTCGCACTGGGCAAGGAGCACACCAGGGGAACCGAATGTATCCCCTGCCCGGCTACGCTGGGTGCGTTCCTGCAGGCCGCTAACGAAGCGGGCAACGGCCAGAAGCACGCCCTGTTCATGCCCACGGCCAGCGGCCCCTGCCGTTTCGGGCAATACTGCTCGTTGGACCGCCGCATTCTGGATTCGCTGGGCATGGATCAAACACCACTTGTGTCGTGGTCGTCTACGGACTCTTACGGCGGCTTGGATCTGGGTACTCGACGTCGCTTCTGGACCGCGTTGGTCCTGGGCGATTTGATTTACAAAGCCCGCTGCGCCGGCGTCCCCTATGAGGGCAAGCCGGGCAGCACCGAGCAGGCGTTCCACTACTACACGAACCGGCTAGAGGCGGCTCTTGATTCCGGATTGGGGCTGGAAGCCGCAGTGGAAGAGATGCAGGCCGAGTTTCTGGCGCTGAAAGACCCCAACGCCGCCCCAAAACCGCTGGTCGGTGTGGTCGGTGAAATCTATGTCCGGCAGAACCGCTTCACCAATCAAGAAGTGGTGCGACGAATCGAACGGGCCGGGGGCGAAGCCTGGCTGGCACCGCTGACCGAGTGGGTGCTTTACACCAGTTTTATGGAGAAGTGGCTGGCTCGCCGAAAACCCTGGTGGAACCGCATCGGTCTGGCCGTAAAGGACCGCTTCCTGGCCCAGGACGAAAAGGGCTGGCAACGCCGGGCCTCGGCCCTGATTGGTCATCGTTCGGAACCGGAAATCGAAGAGATCATCCAGGCCGGAGTGCGCTATTTCCCCCACGAGTTCGAGGGCGAGTCCATCCTGACCGTGGGTCGGGCAGCATTGTTCGCCAAACAGGGGGCCTCACTGGTGGTCAATTGTGCCCCCTTTGGCTGCATGCCGGGAAGCATGACCGGTGGCATCCTCCAGGCCGTACAGCGTCAGACCGGAGTGCCCATGGTAAGCCTGTTCTATGACGGGGAGGGAGACATCAATACCCGAATGGAGACCTTCATGGCC
>CAYTWV010000399.1:0-4666 GCA_964442235.1 uncultured Myxococcales bacterium
CCCGCCCATCATGGACCCGAAGCCGGCTTCATCCGTGCCCGCCCGGAAAAAGGCGCACCCTACGGCCGGCTCCCGGCGCAGGTCCTCCACTATGGTGTGGCCGATTTTTGCCGCTTCCTCCATTCGGGTGCCCACGGGCATCTCAAGCGTGATCTGAAGTTCGCCCGAGTTCCCAGGAGGCATAAAGTCGAACCCCACACTGCCTACCAGAATCACCGTACTGGCCGCAATGGCGGTAGCCGTCAGCAGCACCACCGCACGATGGTGCAGGCACCAGCCCACGAAGCGACCAAAACCGGCCTCAAATCGCTGAAGTCCTCGCTCGGCCCATGCGGTGACGTTCTTCCCCGACTTCACTTTGCGCAAGTACTTGGCACACATCATGGGGGTCAGCGTCAACGCCACAAACAGCGAGGCCAGAATGGTCACGGTCAACACGTAGGCCAGGTTGCCAAATAGAATGGCCACCAGCCCGGAAACGAACACCAGGGGCAGAAACACCACCACGGTGGTCAGTGTGGAGGCAGAAATCGCCAAGCCCACTTCGGCCGTGCCGTCAATGGCGGCATTCGTGGGGGTCTTGCCCATGTCGATATGCCGTGTGACGTTCTCCAACACACGATGGCGTTGTCCACCACCATGCCCACGGCAATGGTAATCGACATCAGCGAGATGACGTTCAGGGTGTAGCCGGCCATGTAGATGGCGAAAAACGCCAGAATCAGCGAAGCCGGCATGGCGACCAGAATCACAAGACTGCTGATCAGTCGCCACAAGAACAGGAACACCACCGCCGCCACCAGCAGAACGGACCAGGCCAGCGTGTCGGCCAGATTGTCCACGGATTGCCGAATGAACTGCGACGAGTCCATGACGGTGTAAAGTTTGACCCCCTCGGGCAGGTTCTTCTGGATTTCGGCCATACGTTCTTTGACCGCTTCGGCCACGGCCACGGTATTGGCTCCGGACATCTTGGTAATCATGGCGGCCACAGCCGTTCCGCCGTTCAGCTCGGACATCTCGTAGCTGTCTTTCAGGTCCAACCGGGCCTTGGCCACGTCGCCCAACCGCACGGTGATGCCACGACTGGCCAGGATGATCTCTTCCAACTCCTGGATGGTTTCGACTTCGGCGGGCATACGCACAGGCAAGTCGTTCAGGCCTTCGTGGATCTTGCCCGATGGAACGGTGATGTTGTGGACCTTGAGCGCACCCAGAAGGTCATCCAGCGTCAGGCCCTTGGCCGTCAGGGCGTCGTTGTCCACATCCAGCGTCACGATATAGTCCGGAGTCCCTAAGACGGCCACGCTGCCCACCCCGCTGATTCGTTTCAGCGGTTCGGCGACGTTGTCTTCGATATAGTCTTTGTAATAGCGAATATCGCCCTTTTCAGAGACCGCAGCAAAGACCATGATGGGGAACATGCTGAAGTCGAACTTCAGCAGCATGGGCTCCTCTACGTCGTCGGGTAATTGCGACTTCACAAACGAGAGGGCTTGCCTCACGTCGTTGGCGGCCTCGTCCATGTTGGTGCCATAATCGAACTGCAGCGTGACTGCCGAGATGTTCTCTCGGGACATGGAGGTCATCTCTTTCAGATGGGCCACACCTCCAAGTCCGTCTTCCAATTTCTTGCTGACCTTCTCCTCCACGTCGGCAGCATTGGCACCCGGATAGAACGTAAAGACTGAAACGGCAGGAATCTCGATGTTCGGGAACAGATCGATGGGAATCCAGAGATAGGCCAGGCCGCCCAGGGCGCTGATGGCCAAAAAGATCACCGTGGTAAAAACCGGGCGGCGAACCGACATACTTACGATTTTCATTAGTTGCCTCCCTGCGCCACACCCAACCAGGAATCCACGGGCCGTCCCGTCGCTCGAGACAGCGCCGCACCCGCCAAAACCGCCTTCCAGAAGACCACCTGATACTGGCTGCGGGCCTGTCGCAAGGCGGACTCGGCGTCCAGAAGGTCCGAGGTGGTGGCATAGTCCTGCTCAAACAGGGCCTTTTGCATCCGATAGTTCTCTTCGGCCTGGTCGATGCCCCGCTGGGCGACTCGCATCTCTTCCAGCGCCGACGAGATGTCCAACCAGTTTTTGCGAACTTCCAGCCAGACGTAATCCCGAGCCTGCCGGTACCCCGCCTCGACCTGGCGCCGTGCTGCCGAAGACTCATCGAATTTGTAATAGCTGCTTCCCCACTGCCAAAGCGGCCAGGAGAAGTTCAGGCCCACAAACCAGCTATTCTCCTGCTGGAACGAGCTGCCTTCCATGTGCATCAAGGTGCCCATCACGGCCACGGTGGGGATGAACTCCTGGTAGATCATCTCACGGGCCAGGTCCACCTGCCCCAGGGCGCTGCGCACCAGTCGCAGCTCGATGCGCTGATTCTCGGCATCGGTGCAAAGCTGTTCCATCGAAGCCGCAGGCAAGATCGGGGCGGTCATTGGCAGCGGGGCAGGCGTTACGGGCCGACCAATACCCCAGCCCATCTGGACCGCCAGGTTGGCCCGGGCCAGTTCGACCGTGTTGCGCAGCGAGACTTCGGCCTGTTCCACCTGGGCCAGCACCACTTCCACTTTCAGTACGTCGGGGGGGGCAACCAGCTCCTTCTCCTTCAGCTTCTTCATGCGCTCCAGTTGCTCACGGACGCGCTCCAGAGAGTCCCTTATGGCCTCGTGCACGGCCTGGGCCTGCAGCACGCCGATGTAGGCGGTGACCACCGAAAAGGCCACGTCTCGCTCGGTTTGCTCTTTCTGGATCTTGGCAATATCGATGCCTAATTCGGCCAACTGGTTGCCCTTGTAGACCGACCAGAGCGGGGTGATCGGCTGGACCAGAGTCAGCGTAACCTGGCTGGTGACTTGCTCTTGGACGGTCATGGGGGCGCTCATGCCCTGCATCAGCCCGTAAATCAGCAATTCGTATGGTGTGGACGGGGCCGGAAGCTGGGTCAGGTCGAATCCCGAATCTCCACCGCCCGACAGGCTCATTTTGGTCTCTTTGTTCCAAACGGTAATGCTGCCATCCAGCGAAAGCGTGGGCCCGTAGGCACCCCGGGCCGAGTTCTTCTTGGCTTGGGCACCTTCTATGGCGCTGTCGGCCTGGGCAAGCGCCGGGTTGGAGTGCCGGGCAGCATCCAGGGCCTGCTGCAACGTCACAGTCTCTTGAGCCAAGGCCGGCGTGGTGCGCAGGCATAACAGCGTCAAAACAACGGTCAGCCACAGGCCGCACCGGCAACTGTCGAATGGATATCGGAGGGTTCGCATGGGGCTCCTTCCGCAAAGGGTGGGTTGGGGATGCATGGCTGATTAATCCCTGATGCGGACAGCGGCGCCGTCCAGCAGGTTCAGGTGTCCGTCCACGATAATGTTCTGGCCCGCCGTCACTCCCGAGAGGACTTCCACGTCGTCGCCTTGTCGAAGTCCCGTTTCTACGGGCAGCATCTTGGCAACGGTCCCTTCGTGGGCAAAAAGAACCAGGCGCCCTTCACGATGCAAAAGGGCCAACACAGGCACCATCAGGGCTTTTGAATGGGTTTTGCCCGTAACCAACTGCACTCGGCAGAACATGCCGTCTCGGGCAACGACCTGAAGATCTTTGGGCAGTTCGACACGCACCAGATATCCGCCCCGCATGGGATCAACGGTATCCGATACAAACAGGACTTTGCCCTGTCCGCTTTTGCCCAAGGCATCCACGGTATAAGTGGCCGTTGCCTTGTCCGAAAGCTGGCCCTTCTCCATGTCGGTCAGGTACAGTTCCAGGGCCACGGCCTCTTCGGGCACCAGATAGAACAACGGGATTCCGGGGCCCACGATGCTGCCTTCCTCGACCAGACGCTTTTGGATCACGCCGTCCACGGGGGCAATAACCGTCATTTCCTCGATGGCCCTTAGTGCCATGGTGCGAGCAATCTTGGCTTGGACCAGGCCCGTCTCGGCCACTTCGATTTCCAACTTGCGGACATCGGTACGCTTCAAACCGGCCTGGGCCAGGTCAAACACGGCTTCCACCTGGGCCAACGCTGCCTTCACGGCCTCTTTGTCTTCGTTTCGGGCGCCACGACGGACCAGGGCAAACTGGGCTGAAGCCGCATTAAACTGTGCCGTGGCCAGCCGCTGACCATCGACGACTTTCTCAAGCTGGGACTTGGGAATCACGTTGCTCTGATACAACGAATCCAGACGTTTGACTTCCCGCTCCATGGACTCGACTTGTGCTCGGGCCGCATCCACCGCGGCAGCAACCTGGCGCTTCTCTTCGGGCAGGGCCCCTGCGGTGACCTTGTCCAGGCTGGCTTTCACCTGGTCTACGGCAGCGCTGGCCTGTTTAACCCCGATTTCCAGACTCTCTTTCTCAAGCACCATGGCCATTTTCATGGTTTCGATCTGCTTTTCGGCCTGCAAAATCGCTGCGTCGGCCTGCTGCACCCGCAGTTGAGCATCCTGGGCGTCCAGCACCACAAGTGGGGCCCCTTTCTTGACTCTGGACCCCTCTTTGGCTTCCACTTTCAAGACACGGCCCGCCATCACGGAACCGACCGGAATCACCGTCTGAGCCCGAATCGAGCCCGTCAAGGGAAGCGAAATGGGCAACTCGACCGAGTTGACTGCCACGGTCTTGATTGGAGTCAGAATCTCGGTTCGGACCGTCTCATCGCT
>CAYTWV010000400.1:0-4661 GCA_964442235.1 uncultured Myxococcales bacterium
GGCACGGCGCTCGTCTGCACCACGGGGCGCATCAGACCATTTACCGTGGTTTCGTCGGCCACGGCAACTTCCAACGGCATGAACCCGAAGGCCGGGCTGGTCGCATTCAAATCCGACCGCAACACCAGCTTGTCTTTCATGGCTTCCCAAGTCGCCTTGGGCAGGCCACGCATAGGCGGATACAACGCCAGCATGCCCTTGAGCAGAGCCTTGGTCTCCGTCGCCAGCGCATTGACTTCCGTGATCATCATCCCTTCACCCGGTACCGCTCCAGTGCTCTCCAGCACGATGGTGTAGGCCCGCAGCGCCAGGGCGTTGACCGCCGTCATCTGGACCGCATCTTCCGCCGCCAACCCAAACAGGTTGCCGCAACTGGCCGCCACCGCGTCGGGGGCAGGGGTACCGGCCTCAATGGCCGTCTTGGCCTCGGGGCACACGATCCCGGCATTGGTCGGGGCAAATACCACGAACCGGCGATATTCGGGCTTCACAAAGCGGAACTGACCGCAGGCCGCACACATGAACTTGCCCATGCCGTCGGCAGTCTCAAACCAGCGCTCGATTTCCGTCGTGGCCACACCGGCCTTCAACGCATTACGCATCTTCAAAAGCAGCAGATAGCGGGCTTCCACGGCCACAGGACCGTTGCCCTGAATCAGCGCCAGAAGCGTCGCAGGATCCGCACCACCCGCAGCAATCGTGACGGGAGGCAGCGCCGCAGCAGGCGCAGGTGCAGGGGCCGCAGCCTCGGCCGGCTTGGCTTCGGCAGGCTTCGCATCCCCCTGCTGGGCAGTCCCGGCAGCGGCATCGGCCTTGACTTCCTCGGCGGGCTTCTCGGCGGGCTTCGCATCGGCAGCAGCAGGGGCCGCAGCGGCTTCAGCGGGCTTTTCAGCCGGCTTCTCTTCGGCCTTGGCTTCGGGCTTGGCTTCGGCAGCCGGCGCCGCACCTTCCGCAGGTTTGGCCTCGGCAGGTTTGGGCTCTTCCACGGGTTCGTCGGCCACAGCGGGGACCGGCTGGCTGGAAATCAGCCACTCTTTGGGCACATCCAGCTTGGAGCCGGCCACTTTGCCCGTGCCTTCCAGCAGATCGTCAGCCTGCCAGGCCAGCAGAGCCGCATACGCCATCAACATGTCCTTGTCTGCGCCCTGAATTCCGCCGGCCTGCTTCTGCAGTTCTCCGGCCAGACCACGCATGTACTGGCTCATCAAGTCGGGGGTCACTTCCGTCCCGGCGGCCAATTTGCCGTCGTACATCATGACCTTCTCGTCCAGATCGGCGACCTTGCCCGACGCACCCAGCAACAGGCCCGTCACACGCAGCTTCGCCGCAAGGACCAATGCCTTGGGCAGTTCCGGCGCCTGGCCATTCTTGCCCTGCCACTCCTGGACTGCCTTCAGCGCTGCCGTCAGCTTCTCTCCGTCAGGGGCTGTCCCCAACGTCTTCTCGATCCCGGCGAGTTCATCGGCGATGTTGGCCTTCACCTCGGGCTTCACTTCTGCGGGCTTGACTTCGGCAGGCTTCACTTCCGCCGGCTTCACCTCTGCGGGTTTCACCTCGGCAGGCTTGACCTCTGCGGGCTTGGTCTCTGCTGGTTTGGCAACGGGGGCTTTGGCCGCTTCCTGCTTCGGAGCCGGCGCCTGTTTGGCTTCCTCTTTGCAAGAAACCACGAACACTCCCAGGACCAGTGCTGCGACCCACCACATGCGTCTCATAGATGACCTCCTTGGACTCCACTTTGTGCTGCAATTGCAAAAAGCAACGCGCGTATCCATAAACCATGCGGCGCAGCGTGTCAAACCCTGCGCAACAGGCCGGCTTGCGACACCTTGTTTATCCCTCGGTTCCGGACTTCAACCAACGCCCCGGAAACACCAGGCACGCCAGCGCATACACACCAATGACCGAGAAGAACACCGCACTGAATCCCCACTGCATCGACACAGACTGTGCCGCCACCACACCCACCACCGAGACGGCCCCGTTCACCGCCCAGCCAAAACCTCCGGCGGCCCCTTGCCCCGCACGGTTCGCCGCCATCATGCCCAGGGGAAACGGCATCCCCATAAAAAACGCAATGGGGCCTACCAGCAGGATGGAGAGGATGATTTTTATGGGTTCAGAATAAGAAATAGTTGCAGTAAGTATGGTGCCAAGAATTGCATTGTAAACCAGCAGCAGTGCGCATACCACAGACACGGCAATCAGGATGCCCTTGTTCAGGTTCCCCTTAAAACGCTCGGAGACAAAACTGCCGATGCCCGAAAAAACCAGCATGCCGGTCAGAACGATGGCGGCCGCATAGGCCGGCGCTGCCACGTAGTGTGTCAACTTCTGGATCAGCACCATCTCTACGAACATGTACCCGAGGCCCAGGCAGGCAAAATAAAGGGCCGTCAACCCCTTGCCCTTCTTGGGCAGGGACTTGCGAGTCAGGAAGTAGGCCACCAGCACAACGATCAGCGAGAAGAGCGCAGCCTGGGCCAACGTAATCCAAACCAATGGCTGAGACCAGAGGTCCGGGGGGATCTCCCGAGTCCACTCCTCGGGGTTGTAGGCCGACTGTTCCAGGTAGGCCAACGTGCCTTCTTTCAGCATGGCGCTGAAATAGGGCTTGTTGTCAAAGGTGGGTGTGATGTCAAAGGGATAGGCATCCACGTACCCCTTGCCCATGTCCGGGTCCTGCAGCAACGCCACCAGCAAGTCGAAGAAGGGGTCTTGAGCCGGCGCATCCGAGTCGAAGTCCGACAGGTCCACACCCTCTTTGTCCTTGAAGTCATCCCAGAAGGCATCCTCTTCGGCAGCCGCAGCTTCCAGGACCCCACGGGTCATGCCCGGATAGAACGAGGTTTTGAAGCCTCGCATCTCGGTCTCCATCATCATTTCGCCAATCTGGTCTGGCGAGTAGGGGGCCTGGCGCAGCAGGCTCATCCCGTGGAACTCACTTCGCACATACATCATCGACTGGGAAAGCTGCTCTCTGGACATCCGCTTCAACGCAGCTTCGACCAGGCCGGGAAGCACTCGAAGTGAGGCTCTGGGGGGTTCTTCAACAGGGGTCAACGAGGCCAGCACGCCGCCGGGAGCCAGCGCACCCAGGAAGTCATCAAAGGCCTCGACGGTGTAGAGGTAGTTCTCGGAATGAGACTTGGAGCCGGCCAGAGACAGGCCTGATGCGTCGAAAAAGTTCAACACGACCAGGTCGAATTCGCCCACGTGGCGCCGGGCGATGTCCCTGCCATCGGCCACTTGAACGGTGACCTCGGGACGGTCCAGCAAATGGCCGTTCATTTCACCGGCCCACTCTCGCACCAGACGCACGATGACGGGGTCGATATCCACCACGGTAATGTGCGACGCACCCAGATACAGCGCCTGATTCAGGCCCTCGCCACCGCCCAGTCCCACCAGCAGCACCCGAGGTCCCTTGTGAAGGCGGTAGGCCAGCGAAGAGAGCATCCAGTCCAGGTAATTGGACTCGTCGCCCTTCAGCGTGCGGGCCAAAGAGGCCACTTTGGCCCCGTCGATGTAAAGTCCCGGCTGGATGGGAGGCAACGCTTCAAGCGGTGCGGCCGTAGAGAGTCCCGCTGCCGTTCGTTCGGAGTTGGATTCCACGACCTGGATGAACCCCAGCGGCCCATGCTCTTCATGGACCACTTTTGCGCCGGTTACTGCCGTCGAGGACATCGCATACGAGATGCCCTTGTACTCCGAAAACTCGATGCTTCCCGTCGTCATCACCAGCACGATGGCCAACACGCTGGTGGCGCCGGCCAGAGCCAATCGATGCACCCGTTTGCCAAACCCGCCTCGCCAGGCCGAAGCCAGCAGACACGGAATGAACAACACCACAACCAGGGCAGGCAGGTGGCTGGGGTGGATGGCGTAAAAGGCCCACAGCGTCACAAGGCCGCCAAGGCCCGAACCCAGCAGGTCCGCAAAATAGAGCCGCCCCACGTTCTGGCCCGCATCGGTCAGAATAATGCCCAGGATCATACTGCCCACCAGGAAGGGCAGGGCCAGTACCACATAGTATTCGGCGATATAGAGCATCTCGCCGGGGTCTTGCAGAATCTTCTGAGGGATGAAGGGGATCATGTCCGAAACATAGAGTGTGCCCAAAACCACCATGGGAAAGGCCATGGAAAGCCAGAACAGCAACGGGTCTCTCAGCCTGTCCAGTTTGGGCGCCAGCTTCGCCACGATGACGCCGCCCACACCAAAGCCAAGCAGCGCAATGCTGAGGATCATGTACCCGAAGCTGGAGAAGTTCTCGATGGCGAACAGGCGCATCCAGATGATTTCCAGGCTCAGGACCGACATGGCACAAAAGAAGATGCTTACGGCCAACGATGTCATTCAACTCTCCAAGCCCTGCGAACCAGACAGCGTCGTCGAGGTCCCCGCGAGACCCCTGCGGCAGGGCCGGCGGAAGGTATCACAGCAGTGTCGGAAATCAAATAGGATGCGTGGCGGAAGGGAAGCCAAATGGACGAGGGGCTACTTCAGCGTCTCGAAGGCCTTCTTCACGGCAGGCATATCGTTCAAAAAGCGGGCGGATTCGCCGGCGGACTCCGATGGCGGGGCGGCCTCCGGCGACTCCTCGGGGGGCGACGGGGGCGGCGGAGATGGAGGCGGCGGTGGCGGAGATTGAAACTGCGGTG
>CAYTWV010000401.1:0-4648 GCA_964442235.1 uncultured Myxococcales bacterium
TCACCACAAACCCCCCCATCGATGGCCTGCACGGCGCTGTCCTGGCAAACATCGGAGACTGGGTTGAGGCCTTCACGGACCAAAGCTTCGTCGTAAATGGTTCGGCCCCCATCCAGGTCGCCCAGTATCTGCACAGCGGAACCTGCACCGGCGAAGGCATCGGCGACCCCTCCTTGATTATGACCGTGGCCCAGAGCCGCTATCGTACCCCCTACGCATTCGCAGTACCCAAAGACTACATCAAGGACTACATTACCGTGGTCCGGTTGGTGGACGAGGACGTTCAGCTTGACGGCGTCGAGTTGCCTGAATCTTCCTTCACGGCGCTGGGCGATACCGGATACGAGTACGGTTACTTCGAGGTCGCCGATGGACCCCACATGCTGGAATCCAACAAGCCCTTCGGCATGTACCAGTATGGCTGGCAGGGACCCGCTTCGTATGGCCACTCGGGCGGACTGAACCTGGTGACAACCCCCAACTAGGCCCAGGGGATCCACGCACGATCCCTTGGCACAGCCTTGGTGAGATCTTACGAGGGACCCGAGCATGGCCGACAGCAAACCAATCCCCTCCAAATTCGACGAGTTGGGCCGGGTTGAGGGGAAATGGCATGCTCTTGACCTCACCGCCCAGTGGCTGGCTAACCGCCTGACCCACCGAGCCTCCGGACAAACCGTACAAGTGTTGTTTCGTCCCGACGGGGCCGTCGCCTTCGTTTACCGCGGGCCTGCGGGGTCCATCCCCATTTACCTGGCAGTGGGACGGACGGCTGCTTCCGGTCTGCAAACTCGGTTCGGGGCCCTTCTCGCCCCGCCCAGAATCTCGCCTGCCTCCGCGACCCACCTATTGACCCACACGTCAGAGGTCCTCAACAAGGCCTTTCCTCAGTCCCCTCCCCTGTGGCTGCAGCGAAGGAATCAGAACGTAGCCTCCATATCCTGGGGACCCGAGTGCCTGGAGGTTCTTTTCGGTGACTTGTTGGTCCCCGGTCTGACCCGCTGGGGTTCCACCCTGCTGGAATCCGCCGCCTTTGACGATTCGGACCAACTGATCCTGGCGTGCAGCGGAGATCCCGGTTTTGAAATTCGCATCTCCCCGGCATCCGTGCACGGAACCAACACGTCCCTGGGCCGATACGGCCCCCTGAACCTGAACCTGACCGACCCGGCCCATGCCAAGAACCCACTGGCAAACTATATCGGGTATCTCCTGGCTTTGGGGATGCCTGAAACTGCCTCGCTGGCTCGTTCCCCAGAAGACTCTACCGACTGGCGGATTGACCCCAGCGACGACATGGATGTCGATTGTTTCTTCTCGGCGCACTACGCCCGCTGCCGAGGCAAATTTAGCGCCGTTTGTGCAGCAAAAGGCTCGTCGGCCATCATCGTGAACATGGCTCGGGATTGCGCCTTCAGCGGGGACTGGATGACCGGCCCCACCGAAGAAACCCGCTTTTCGCCCTGGTCGATCTTTGCCAGCCCGAACGCCTTCAGAACCTTCAGATTCACCGATCCCTCGGACATAGATCTGATTTCTGCCGGTGTAGAGCCTCGCATGACCGAATTGGTCCGACGGGTAGCCGACACAGGCCTGGACATCATGCTGGTGCAGGCCGGCTGCACAGGACAACTGATTGGCGACGACGTCTTCCGGAGTGTGGCTGACGGCACCCGGGGCGACACGAAGCCGGTACTTACCATGGCACTGGAAAGCTGCGTGGACCGCGGCGACGACTACATCTGGTTCTGGGACTCACTGCTGGAGCAAAGAACCCGGCCGACGCCCCTGCGCCCGAAAGCCCTGAATCTGGTGGGATACGGCAAGCAGGAATCCAATATGATGCGGGAACTCGTGGCCCTGACTCACGCTGTGGGTGTCCAAGAGGTTCAGTGCCTGATCCCCTCTTTCGATTTTGACCGTCTGCCGGACTTCCCGTCCGCTGGACTGACGCTGGTGTACCCCAGCGACCACGTGCAGGAAGCGTTTTCTCGAGCCCGCAGACACTGCGCCGGAAAGACGTTATCCATCCCCGCTCCCTGGGGCCTTGATGGAAGTCTTGCCTGGCTCACGACTCTCTTGGGCGGCCTGGGGCTGCCCACGGACGAGTCATTGTTCACCCGGCTGCTTCAGGAAGCATTACCCCCGAACTGGATCGAGCTTAAACGCCGGGCCGCCCAGCACCGAGTCGCCATCGTCGCCTCCGCCTCCTATCTTAGGAAGCCGGACGCTGAGTTACGCCATGGGGCCCCCTTGCCTCGAATCCTGCACGAATTGGGCTTTGGTATCGACTTGGCGGTGCTGCCGGCAGCACAGGCTAGGCCACCTCGACTTTCGGACTCGCTCCTTAGGCGTTGGGGCATAACCCCTGACGGAACCTCGCCCCACAGACTGGTGTTGGCACACCACGCGGAGACGCTTGAGGAGTTCCTGGCCAGGCTGGATGTGGACCTGATCTACTCCGAGTGGGAATGCGACGCCAGGATCCTGGATGCCGGGCGCACGCCGTTTTCTGTCTCCGATTTGGACATGGGACTCTTTGGGGCGGTCCGAAACATGAACAGGTTGCTGGGGCTGGCCGGCCTGCCCTTCTCCAAACATTACCGCAGGGCAAAGACTGAGGCCATCCATGCCTGACAGCGTGACCACCACATCTACATTCCTCGATGGAGTCTTGCTGGTAGCCAATGGCATCTCGGACCTGGCCGTGATTCTGGACAGCCCGCCTTGCGGCGACTTCAAGTTTCGAAAAGTGGGAATTCGGCAAGACCTTTTTTCTACGCTAAACCCGCCGGGGAGAGTAGCCAGGCCCCATTGCACTGGGGTCCGTTCGGCACAAATGACCTTGGGTTCCGAGGAAGCACTGCTCTCCGCCGCACGACGAGTCGACTCTCTCCTTTCCCCCGGGGCCTTTATGGTCACGGCGACCAGCCCCGTCCAGGTGACGGGCGAATACCACGAACTGGCCACCAGGCGTTTGACCCAAGAGTTAGGTAAACCCGTATTCTCCTTCCCATCCAAAGCGCTCTCGGGCGACGCCTTGGACGGGATTGAAGCAGCGCTGCTGGCGGCCGTGGGCGCCCTTCCGCTTGCGCCCGGAAAAACCGTGGCCGGGCATGTTGCCATCGTCGGAATGCCTTTCGATCGCAACGAGTGTGATTGCCTTGCCAACCTCTCGGAACTGCAGCGCCTGATCTCGGCGCTGGGTTTGCACTGCTGCTGCGTCCTTCCGTCGGGTCAGACCTTCCAGCAATGTGCCCAACTGGAATCCGCCCAGTGGATCCTTGCGCTTCCCTACGGGCGGGATGCCGCCCAGCGGGCTGGACAACTGCTGGGAATCCCCGTCTTGCAGACTCAACTTCCGGTGGGTCTTGATGGCACCTCCCAGTGGCTGCGCAGTGTTGGCTCGTTCACGCAGCGCGACGCACAAGCCGAGAGTCTTATCCAATCCGAATTGCAGCGATGTGTCCCCCTGCTTCGGCGAATGGTTCGTTCGTTGCTGGTCAATCGACGCTTTCTGCTGGCCGCTGACCCCTACTTGGCTGCGGCGCTTGTGCCTGCCCTGGCCGAATTCGGCGTGGACTTTCCCGATATTTTGCTGCGAACTCGAGACACCGTTCGAGTCGCACAAGCTGCCAAAACCATCCTCTCCGCCGTACCTTTGGCCCAAATACACTTCGATTCTACCGTCTTGGAGTTGGAACAGCGCTGGAAGGCCCAACTCTTGACGGGCATCGACCTGGCCATTGGCTCAACCCTGGAGAGAGCCGCTTTGGTAGACAGCGACATCCCCTATCTGGAACTGGGTTTCCCCTCGTATGTCCGACACGCACTCTTCGACGCCCCATGGATGGGCTATGAAGGCACTCTGTGGATTGCCGACCGACTATACAACTTGCTCTCCGAGCGGCGCTACCAGGGGTAACCTCGTACCCACCCACGTCTTGCAGTGGGTGGCTTACCAGACACCAGGCTCGTCGTCGAAACCAGGAACGATTTGGAACCCCGCGGGCCACGAAACCGACCCAAGTGCCCCCTGCGGGTCCGTGACCCCGGGAACATAACCGGACCGTTCAAGCACGTCGGCCACGGCTTCCAACAAGGTCACACATTCGGGTTTGGAACTTCCCTGACAATCGCAATACTCCAGACTCATCTCCCCGATGCTACGATGAGCACGGTAAGGCCCGGCGGGGACCAGACGGATAGTCACTCGTGCCCCATCCTGGCGCCCAAACACCCACTCCATCGGTTTGGGCCGTCTCGCTGCCTCTTCCAGTTCCGCAGCATCGGCCACAATCTTCCCTGGCTCGGCCCGAAGAAAGGCCCTTCCACAGTAATCACATCTGCTGCAGTTGCGGTCGCACTTGGCCAGAACATCCCACGCTTCGCTGGGCTCTGAGTATGGCAAAAACGGATGTCGAAGAGACTTCGCTTCGAAGTAGGAATCGAAAACTTTGATGATGTCTGCCGTGGGGTATGAACGCCCGGGAAGCTTCATCTCCGGGGCCAACCCCGCATAGTGAATCATGTGGCCAGGCAGGGGCTCTTTGATTGCCAGCAAGTGGGGAGCCTGTTCCCGAATGGACACTGCCGAGGGGTGGCAGCCGTAGTTGATGCTCGCCCTACAGTCCGTCAGATCGGGTCC
>CAYTWV010000402.1:0-2651 GCA_964442235.1 uncultured Myxococcales bacterium
GGAATGGTTCGGCTACGGATTGCAGGAGTTGGGCAAAACGGGCGATAAATCGGAACAACATCTGACGCTTGGCATCGAAATAACAACTCCCGTCCGAAACCCACACATAGAAGCCGCCCGGATACTGCAACTTCGGAACAAATACCTCCGTCGCCGCATCGGTCTCCTTCCCCTTCATCTCCATCCAGTACTCGCCCGTGGGCAAGGCCTCTCCCTTTTCCGGCTCCAGATACTGGTACGGACTGTAGAAGTGTGAGGCCACCAACTCGCCGCTGGTCACCCGGGCGTAGGGACGTACATACGCAAACTCCGCTCGGGGCCTGAGTTCCGGATCCACAATGCTGAAGTCCTCCAGATCCCACCCCTCGCCATAGGCGTGACTGTTCTCGGGAGACCAGCACCAGACCATGTTCGACATGTTAAGCTTCTCGAATGCCTGGTAGTAATTATCCAGTATCTGAGCCGAAATCAAATAGTCGCTATCAATTGACTCGTTAATACCATTATAGTTAAAATAGGTGCCGAACTCTCCAAAAACAACGGGGATATTGCCCATTGAGAACTGGCTCTTCTTGTATATGCCCTCGATAGAGGCTGTGAAGTCCCGGTACTTCCACTCATGTTCGTTGAACTCCCTAGGCGGCTGATTAATGCCCAGGAACGGATAAATGTCGGGATACCAATGAGGCGCAAACACCTGCTGGTCGATGCCCTCAAGCCGCCTGGGATTCTGCGCCCAGGTCTGCGTGCCACCCTCTCCAACCACCAGACCCAACCCCGAACTCAACTCAAACCAGATGATGGCGTCTGGGTCCACCTTCACAATGGCCTTGCCCGCCTTCTCATAGAACGGCTGCAGATAGGCCGAATCAAACCCGATATTAAGCCCGACCATGGCCGCCAAATCCGCATCGGCAAAGCCCCACAGCGCTTTCGTCTCGTCACTTGCGTCCCCGGGCAGCACCTTCATGGCCCGCAGCACGTCGAAGACCGCCTTCCCATCGGCGGTGCCCAACAACGACTCCAGAAGCGACGATACCGTCGACTCCAAACCCGTCTCGAAATAGGCCGCAATCACCGACATCACCAGGAAAAACCCGATGGGCTCGTTCATGATGTCGTAACCGATGACGTTCTTCTGGTCCTTCACCCGCTCTGCCACGGCCAATATGGCCGTAATGTACGAGTCTTGAAGGTAGTCTTTTACACTCTTCCCGCCGATTTTATACTTCGGATAGATCTTGTCCCCGGCAAAGAAGGTCGCAAAACAACGCTGAACGTCCAGCGACAACGCCCCATTCACGCCCCACATCGTCCAGGGCATCATGTCGGACACTTCCGTAATCTTGAACGTCGGAACCTTCTCGAGACCCGTCAGGAAGTCCTCCAACCACGGCATCTGTGCGCTTCCCCCGTCCCCGCTCATGGGCAGGAACTTCTGAAGCACGTTCACCAGAGGCAGCAGGTCCAGGGCATCCAAATCGGCAAGCAGCTTCGGGTAGCCCCAGAAGGGCGAATCCAGGTCCTTTTCGGGCAGACAGGCCTGAACGACCCAGCGCGGCATGCCATCGCCACGATACCAGTTGTTGTACTCTTTGTAGTTATCGCCACTGTTTTGCTCATCCTCTACAGCGGGAACCAATGCCAGAAGCATGCCTTCCAGAGAGCCCGGCTCATAAGTTTTGCCCGTAGAGTCCTTCGGATTGATGTTGTATCTGGCAAAAAGATGCCTGGAAAAGATATCCTGGTGCATGTCCATCAGACAATATATGCCATATTCTTCCGCCTTCTTAACTAAGGCAGCGATATAGTCCAGATAATCCTCATCAAGAGAGTCCGGGCCATATGGCATAATGGCTTCCCAATTCATGATCAATCGGATCGAGTTAAAGCCCATCTCCTGTAACTGGCCAAAGTGTTTATCGGCCTCATCCAACGGGAATGGCTTACCAACATATGAGACCGTGCGATTCTGAATGTCCTTCCACAGTTCCAGGGTCTCAAAATTCTCGGTCCCCGGCCACTTGTCACTGCCGCTTACATTCACACCCCGGAAATGCACATAACGTCCAAAGCGGTCCCGCAAGTGCGGCCTGTCAAAACGCTGCGTCACACCCGTGGGTGAGTCCACCCGCACCGAATCCGTGCGAATCGCCGAGGTCGCTGACTTGAAGTTCAACCCGTGCGGTGGCGCATCACTGGAACACCCCGAAACACCCAGCAACGCTACTATTAACAGTGCGAACCAGGAGTCTGTCCTAGGCCTCATGAGCCACCTCCGTGACATGGTCTGCCATATTAGAGGGAGTGCCGAAACAGGCAACAACGTTCCCGGTCCCCTCTTTCTGCTTTTCCCCAACCCGGCATCCTGCTAAAGGTAACCCTGGTCCACGTGTTTGGGAGGAAGGCGATGTCTCGACTGGTTTCACCACTTCTTTGCCTGGTACTTGTCACTGCTGCTTGCGGCGACGACAAGAAAGACAGTGCAGATGTTCGCAGAGATCTGCTGGTTCCCGCTGCCCAGGATGTCGTGGGGACACCTTTCCAGGCCGTCTTGGAGACCCAGCGTCAGTTGGGGCGAATTTTTGACCCTATGGTCACCCCCGACGAATCGGCCGCCCGGGCCGCGGCGGGTGAAACCTACGTGATCC
>CAYTWV010000402.1:2661-3178 GCA_964442235.1 uncultured Myxococcales bacterium
GATTGCCAAAAGCAGGGGAAACCGTTCTTTTGCTGGGCTGCTTTCCATGGCCCGTACCTTCGAAGAGCAGAAATACGAGCCCTTCAAACAGCAGTGCCGGGAAATGCTGGACTATTTCCAGGCCGATCCCGCCCACCGCCTGGTGTTGTGGTCGGAATTCGGAAACGCCTGGCAGGATACCAAAGCGATGATCGAAACCCGGGCTCAGAATTGGACTGATGGGCAAAACGACGTGCTCAAGCGCACCCTGGACAAGTTCACCTGCCGATAACGGTATCGGCCGCCTGGGCCTCTCGCAGGAATCGCCCTGTGTAAGACTCCTGGCAGGCCGCAACCTCTTCGGGGGTCCCGGCCACCACCACCCGGCCTCCCTTGTCTCCACCTTCCGGACCCAGGTCGATGACCCAGTCCGCCGAACGAATGATGTCCAAGTTGTGCTCCACCATCACCACCGTGCAGCCCGAATCGGTCAACCGGTGGATCACCTGCAACAGCTTTCGGATGTCGTGGAAGTGCA
>CAYTWV010000402.1:3188-4288 GCA_964442235.1 uncultured Myxococcales bacterium
CAGCGTGGAGCCACGCCCGACCCTGGCCAACTCCTTGGCCAACTTGATGCGCTGAGCTTCCCCCCCTGACAGGGTAGGGGAGGGCTGCCCGAGCGCCATATACCCCAACCCCACGTCGGACAGAGTCTGCAGGATTCGTTTGGCCGGAGGCACCGCCGCAAAAAATCCCACGGCCTCTTCCACGGGCATCTCCAGTACGTCGGCAATGGATTTGCCTCGATACAACACCCGCAGCGTCGCGTCGTTAAACCGCTTGCCCTTGCACTGCGGGCACGGGATGTACACGTCGGGCAGGAAGTGCATCTCAATCTTTAACGACCCATCCCCCTCGCAACGCTCACAGCGCCCCCCTTTAACATTAAATGAAAAGCGGCCCGGGCCATAGCCGTACGCCTTGGCATCGGGTGTTCCCGAAAACAGCGTCCGAATAGCGTCAAACAGCTTCGTGTACGTCGCCGGATTGGAGCGGGGAGTTCGCCCGATGGGGCGCTGATCGACCGTAATCACCGATTGCAGATACTCCAGCCCTTCTACCTGACCCACCTCCGCCTCGATGACTTCCTGGGCCCGGTTCAGACGATTCTCCAGCAGCGGACGAAGCACTTCCTCTACCAAAGTGCTCTTGCCAGCCCCGGAAACCCCCGTCACCACCGAGAAACAACCCACGGGAAACGCCACATCCACGCCTTTCAAGTTGCGGAACGTGACCCCCTTCAGTTCCAAGGCCCGATCCGAAGTCTTCCGGCAAGGCGGGATCTCGATGGAAAGTCGCCCGGAAAGATACCCGCCGGTCAACGACGTCTCGCACTCCTTAAGACCCTTCAAATCCCCGGCATAGACCACCTCGCCGCCCGCACGCCCAGCACCCGGACCAAAGTCCACAATGTAGTCTGCGTGCCGCAACGTCTCGGGGTCGTGCTCTACCACCACAATTGTGTTGCCCAACCCCCGAAGCCGCTCCAGAGTCTGCACCAGCCGCATACTGTCACGCGGATGCAGCCCAACCGACGGCTCATCCAAAATATAGATAACCCCCGACAACTCGCTTCCCAACTGGCGTGCCAGCCGAATTCGCTGCGCCTCGCCCCCCGACAGAGTGT
>CAYTWV010000402.1:4298-4607 GCA_964442235.1 uncultured Myxococcales bacterium
CCGTGCGATCCAGCGTCAGATACTCCAACCCCACGTCCACCAGAAACTGCAGGCGCGTCAAGACTTCCCGAATTGGCTCCACGGCGATGGTCTGCTTGTGGCCTGGCAACTCCATGGTCTGGAAAAGCGCCACAAGATCCTCGGCAGTCATCTTGCTGATCTGAGCCAGCCCCACCTGCCCCAAGAACACCGACCTGGCCTCGGCACGAAGCCTGCTTCCGCCACAAGAACGGCAGCCACTCTCCCGCAAAAAACGAGTATAGAAACTGCGCACCAGTTCGCTTTGGGTCGTCGCCATGTCCTCGCTAA
>CAYTWV010000403.1:0-627 GCA_964442235.1 uncultured Myxococcales bacterium
CGGCCAGGCGCTCGGGGATTTCCCACTCCCAGCCCCCAGGAAGGCCCGCTGCAACAGCCAGGCGGTCGCTGCCTTCCAGATGCAACACGTCCACTTCCGACTGTTTGAAGCGTGTCAGATGGGCCGGTTGTACCACTTTCATGCGCCCGGATTTGGCGACCAGCGCCAACCCGGCACTTTTGCCGCCGACGGCGACCACCCCCACGGTTCGTTCCCCCTTGCGCCAGGCCACATTCTTGGTGGTTTGGCCCTGATTGGCCTTTCCCACCAGAGGAACCTCGGCCGACTCCAGCAGCGCCAGCCGCCCAAACGAAGAAGCCAGGCTGACTCGATGGCCCGGCCCGAAACCTGTGGTAAAAACCGCATGGCTGACCCGGTCCACACCGGGCAACAGGCGCCCCCGACCGCCTCGGGAAGAGACGGACCAGACACGCAGAGGCATCCGAATGACCTGGCCTCGTTCGTGCACCATCCAAAGCTCGGGAAGCCCCTCCAGCCAACGCTCCACCAGTTGTGCAAACCCTTCAAGACTTCCTGCGGCCCACTTCAACCGGCCCAGGAATAGCGGGTCCTTGCGCATAATGTCTGCCTCGGTAACCGCTGCCGAGGGGAGGCCCCACTCCAGGA
>CAYTWV010000403.1:637-4602 GCA_964442235.1 uncultured Myxococcales bacterium
CACATCTTCGATCGTAACTGGCCAGCATTGGGTCCAGGCCAGCCCTGGACATGGCCGCCTCAAAGGAACCGAAGTGCTGTATCAAGGCCCGGGCAGCATCCCATTGGGAAACCACCAACTGGTCCAGATTCATGGGCTCGCCGGTGCGAAACCAGGCGTCCAGGCGCCCCAGAATGTCCGATGGGGACCACGTGGCGCCCAATTCGCGTTTCAACAGCATTGCGAAGGCCCGGGGAAGCGACCCAAACCACTGGCGCACCCGGAAATGCAGCGAGGGCCAGTTCCGACGGAATCGTTCCTCGGTCAGTTCGCCGCCTTGGGTGCGCCGAACCGCATCGGCCAACTCGCTCAAAAGGGCATCGGACTCGGGGTCCTGGACCACGGGCTCCACCTTCTCGGTGGTCATGGTGGGCAACCATGGCAACTCCCGTGGCTTCTTCTCTTTTGCCATCGTCCCCCCTCGGACGGTCCCGTGCGTGCGCCGTCGATTCATTGAAAGAGTCCGGCCGGATTATAAGGGGCCACTCCCGCCCCTGTAAAGGACGCTCTAAACGGCTGGCCAGACAACTCGATCCGCACCCCAGACGTTTACCCCGAGCGAGGCTGCGCCCGAGTCGAGGGGTGGGGCCGAAAGCGATTCCGACCGAGACACCATCAGGCGGCTGCCAAGCCCGAATGGCGGCGATTTGTGCGTCGCTGGCCTTGCGGAACAGCCGCCTGCTCTGGCATACTGCGCCGATGTTTTTGGGGAGGCGTTGATGCGCAGATACCTGTTCGCTACGTTCCTGCTTCTGTTTGTCTTTGCCAGCCCGGCCAAAGCGACCACCATCGTTTTTGTGCCCCTGGCCGACATGATTCAAACCGCCGACTTCATCTTCCACGGCTCGGTGGAGCAGGTCGAAACGCTCAATCTGGCTTCGGGCGGCCTTCCCCAGATTGTGACCGACGTCACCTTTTTGGTGAATCGCACCCTGAAAGGCACCAACCCGGGCACCCGTTTCACGTTGCGCCTGATTGGGGGCGAGTGGGGCAAGTACATCCTGAAGATTCCTGGCCAGCCTACCTTCCAAAAGGGCCAAGAGGTGGTTCTGGTTCTTGAGGACACCGGGATTGGATTCGCCCTGTCCGGCATGGCCCAAGGCCTTTTTCTGGTCCAACGCAACTCCGACGGCTCCAAAAGCGCTGTGCGTTCGCTCAAGGGAAGCCCCATCCACCCATTTCGCCACTCGGATGAAGAGATGGCCAAAGAAGTGGAGCTGGAGTTCTCTCTCGAAGACCTGTTCTCGTTCATTCGAGCCCACCGCTAGGAGCAAACCATGAACCGGATATTCTGCGGCGTGATCCTGCTTCTGGTGGCTTATGTCACTCCCGTCCAGGCCTTCAGCGTCTCCAATATCGGCGGCAAGGACGTCAAGTGGACCGCAACCAACCTCGACTATTGGCTGGACGTGGATGGCTTCCCCGGCATCAGTGGGGATTCGGACCGACAAGTCTGCATTCAATCCTTCCAGGAGTGGGACGCCATCTCGTGCTCCTACCTGACGCTGACGTACGCCGGGGACACCAATGTCTACAATGTCGTCCCCACCGGCGCCCAACCCAACGGCAAGTGTGAGATCATCTGGAAGGATGGCAACTGGCCCTTTGGCGAATACGTGCTGGGGGTCACTTCGCCCCTTTATGGATACGATGGGGTCATTATCGAAGCCGACGTGGCGTTCAGCGGCGTGTTGAACTGGGTTACCAGCGGCGCCAACTACTGGAACACCATGGACGTAAAGAGTGTGGCCATTCATGAATTCGGTCACATGTACGGCGTGCAGCATAATCTGGACTTCGATGACTGGGATCCGCCCACCATGGCCCCTTACGTCAACCAGGACGGCAAGAGCGCCTCGCTGGCTGATGACGACACTCGGGCCATGTGTTATCTGTACCCGGCTCAAGCCTACACGTGTACCGGCGATTCACAATGCCCTTACGTCGTAGGTCTTGATAGCAATGACGAAGAGTACTATTCCGCCAAATACAAGTGCCAGGGTGGCAAGTGTGTTTGGGGAACGGTCTATACCCTGTCCGGCCAGAAAGATCTTGGCGGCGCCTGTTCCGAGCAGTGGCAGTGCAAAGCTCCGATGTTCTGCCTTCCCACCAGCAACGAGTTCTGCACCCGCTGGTGTAACGAAGCCAATCCCGACTGCCCCGCCGGATTCGTTTGCAGCAGCATCGACTCGGGCCCCGACGGCCTCTGTTTCAAGATGGCCGCAACCGGCAGTGTCGCCATGGGCGGCGCCTGCTGGGCTTCCGTCGAGTGCAAGGCCGGTCTTTACTGCCAAGAGTGGTTCACCGGCGGCTATTGCGCTCAGTCCTGTAACGACGTTGCGGGCGGCACCGGCTGCTCGGCAGGGTACACCTGCGCTGCCTCGGAATCCTCGCCCACGGGCGGTGGCTGCTACGCCGGCTCGACCTCCAAGGCCGAGAACGGAGAATCCTGCTCCTCGAATACCGACTGCAAGTCCGGGCTTTGTTTTGTCAATCCGGTCGGTACCGGAAGCCGCTGCAGGCAGGCCTGCAACCCACTCAGCCCGGCCTGCGCCGCCGACCAGCGATGTGTGCCTACACTCTCCGACCCGTCGGGCACAACCGGGGCCTGTGTTCCCCTGACGGTCCTGCCGCAGATTCCCAATGGCATCACCTGCGCCCGAAACTGGGAATGCCAAAGCAACCTCTGCTTCCTGGATCCCGAAGATGCCACCTGGACCTGCCGTCAGTCGTGTACTCCCAGCTCCAGCAACTGCCCCTCGGGTTCGCTGTGCGTCAAAAACGCCGACGGTTTCGGAGGCTGTGTTCCGGGCCCCAACGCCCCCTTGGGTTTTGGCAGCTCGTGTGTGCATGGGTATGACTGCCAGAGTGGGTATTGTGTGAAACTGCCCGGTGCTCAGAAGAAGTACTGCCGAGACACCTGCTCGACCGAACAGGCCTGCCCCGCTGGCACACGGTGTGTCTATTACGACAGCCCCGACATGGGATATTGTATGCCCAATGGTAAAGAAGCGGGCGAGTTGTGCTTCGGTGCCAACGAATGCACCACCTACATCTGCTGGTCCCCCACCGGCCCGGCCCGCTGCCGAGAACCCTGCACCGGTGGCACCTGCCCCGTGGGCAACGTCTGCAACCCGCTCACCCAATACGGCCCCGCCTGTACCCCCGTGGACGGCACCGGCGGTTACGACGTGGGCGTCGGCTGCGACCAGGACGACCAGTGCAAAAGCAAGATTTGTCTGGCCAAACGTTGTGCCCAGGCATGTGACCTTACCACCCCGGATTGCCCCGCCGGCTACGGCTGTGTGCCGCTGTCGGATGGGACCGCTGGCGGCTGTACCGCCCCGGGTACCGTGGAACTGAATCAGCCTTGCACCTCGGACCTTGAGTGTGCCACGTTGTTGTGTGTAGAGACTTCGACTTTGGGCCGAATCTGCCTGAATCCGTGCACCCAGGAGACACCCTGCCCGCAGGGCCAGGAGTGCGCTTCCATGCCCGAGTTGGGCGGCCTTGGCGTTTGCCTGGACAGCGAAGTCGTTGGCGAAGATGTCTCGCTTCCAACTCAGGACATCGCCTCGCAGCCCGACACCACGCAGCCTGAAACCCCCACCGAGGTCAAAAACGGCGGCACCTGCTCGGCATCACCCGCAAGCCCGGAACACGGCTCGGCAGCGGCCATGGCCGTGCTGTTTGGCCTGCTGAGTGTTCTGTTGCTACGCCGTCGGGTTAATGTATCCTAGGCGGACCCGGGCGCCACGATGCCTCTGGGGCGCCTGCTGTGTCGGTGCCACGACCCCTCGGCGAAACTCGGGGCAGGCCGTTAGGGAGTGGGCGTCCGAGCCTCTGGGGCGCCTGCTGTGTCGGTGCCACGACCGTTAGGGAGTGGGCGTCCGATAGATGCTGTGAGCCCATGGGGGGTTGAAACC
>CAYTWV010000404.1:0-4597 GCA_964442235.1 uncultured Myxococcales bacterium
CCCGACATGGGACCCTTCGCAGGCTTCTCTCCTGCTCAGGAAGCCGAGTCTGAAGCCGAATTGCCCCTGACCCTGGAAGAGGCCTTTGCCGGCGGCAAGCGCACCGTCCACCTTCGGGAACCGGATGGACGGACCAGCGAGGTGACCTTCACCGTGCCCCCCGGCGTGGAGTCGGGCCAGATGCTCAAGTTGGCCGAGGGACGCACCAAAAAGCGCACGGCCGGTGGAGTGGTTTTCCGTATCCGAATCAAGCCCCACTCGGTCTTTAAGCTCGAGGGCCTGGATCTGACCGTGGAAAGGGAAGTGCCCCTCACCACCATGGTCCTGGGAGGATCTGTCGAAGTTCCCACCCTGGAAGGTTCTTTGCGCCGATTGAAACTGAAACCCGGCACCCCGGCGTCAGCCAAGCTTAGAATCCAGGGACAAGGCTACGGTTCAACCGGTCGACGCGGCGATCTGTACGTGGTGGTTGTGCCCAAAGTCCCGAAAACCCTGACGCCCGCCCAGCAGGCCCTGTTCGAGCAGTTGCAACAACAGGGAATTTAGTCTGTTCCGCCTGAACTGACTGGCATACCTACACGCTATAGTTCTGCATTAGCCGCTTCCCCAAACAGTTCTGCATTAACCGCAAACGGGTTCGATATGGCCAGCGAGCGCCTTCGAGCGGAGACCCTAGACCGAGTGCCAAACGGGTTCGATATGGCCAGAGCGGACCCGTTTAATCGCGGGTTTTGCCCTGGAACGCCCCTTCCAACTCATTCAGGCGGTGCTCAATGGTCTCCAGGCGACTCTCCATCGCATGAAGGCGTTCTTCCAGAAGTTTGCCCGCTTCTCCATGGGCCACGCCCGCCACACCCACCGCATTGCGGATACGCTCCTCCAATGCCTTGGCCCAGTCATCCAGGGCCATCGACGTGGCCGCCGAAACCTCGGCCACCAGCGTCTTGGCGTCCTCGGTCTTGTCACGCCCGTCGTGCAGAATCCCCATGACCCGTCGCTCAGCCTGCTCACGCAGCGTCGTGACTCGCCGCTCCGCTTCCTCTTTCAGGCTGTGGACCTCCTCACGAAGGGACGTTAAGGGTGTCGCAATCTTGCGCCCCAACCTCTCTCCTCCAGACAGCACGATCTCCTTCAGGGCCCCAAGCGGCAGCTTCCCTTTGTTGGATTTCTGCTGCTCATACACAATCTGTGCCATGGTTACAGATGTTATATCTTCTTTGGTCTTGTTGTCGATGATGACCAAGTCCACACCCTGCTGTACCAGATCGCCGACGTCCTGCAGGGTGATATACATGCTCTCCTGCATATCGTAAAGCTTACGATTCGAATAGCGCTTTATTACTCTAGGTTCGCTCATGGTGTCTCCTTCTTGGGGGTCGCCGGCGGACCTTGTTCCAACGGCTTACGTTCCATGGTCAGTCGGATTCGCATCCTCTCTGTCAACTCCACCTGCTGACCTGCGTTGACGGCGTGGTGAGTCTGACTATCCGTGGCGGTCATGACCAACTGTTCCAGTTGACCCGACTCCGTATTAAATACCGCTTCCACTCGAATGGCAGACCTACCCGCCATTGTGCCCTTCACTCCCGGAATGTCCAGATCTCCCGCACGCTCCAGATTGCCATCGCCCTTCAACGCGACGCAGGCCGGGCACTCTGCCGTGGGCGGAAGCCACCCCACCAGGGTCCAATGGTAGGTTCGTTTCGTCAGCACCCGAGACGCTGCCCGATCCTGCTTCTCTTCCGTTACGTCATCCCAACTCTCGCCAGGCTGCAGCGCCCGGTCCGGGAAGGAGACCGTGGCATCCTTCAGCATGTCCCGAATGGCCTCAGCCATGGGGTTGGGCGCATCGTTTTTCGCCGCAAGCACCGAGACCGCCTTGATTCCCTGCCGTTCGGTCACATCCAACGTGAACTGGGTGCTCTGCAGTGTCGTGGCCATTCGGTCCATAAGCCCTTGCATGCCACCCTCGGCACCACTCTTTTTCGGTGCATCCGGGGGCTGGCCCGCTGCCTTCTTCTGCTCGGCCTGACGTTTCTTCTCGGCCTCCTCCGCAGAGTCAGAGATCTCGGTGGGAGTGATCTCCATCTGCAGGAACTTCATCGTCTCTTTCCACTCGGGACCCTGAGTGGCCGTTGTGGTCCGGTTGATCAACATCTGCTGCCGCACACCCCGTCGAATGACGCGTCCGCCTACCCCCGACTGCGTTCCTTCCTGAATGAAGTCCACAGCATAGTTCCGGGCTTCAGCCGGTTTGTAGACCAGCCGAACGCCCTGAAGGCGCTCGGGTTGCATCGGCACCGACTTCAGCAGCCCAGGCTGCGCTGGTGCATCGGGATCCACCGGCTTGGCTGCTTCGGCCTTGTTCGCCTCGGCTGCGGGCTCCGGGGCGGCCGTAATGTCCTGTTTCTCTTCACCCTTTCCGCAACCCAGCGCTGCAAGCGCCATGACCATCCACCACCACCGCCGCATGGAACACACCTCCGTCTAGAAACCTCATGCTCGCCCGAACAGACGCCCTAGTCAACCGTTGGAATTGAGGCGGAAACGAAACCGGGCCAACAATACGCACCCCCCAGCCAGCGCAGCCAACCACAAAAACGCGTGCAAAGCACTGGCATCCTCTCCATGCAGCAGGAAAATGTTGTAGCCCGTGTGACTCACGACGGCCAGAAGCCCCCATCCGATCAGGCTGGCCCAACGCAGCCTTTCCCCGCCGCAACCGGCCAGACCAATCGCGGCAAGAGCCGTGAACAACACGTGACCCGGCACGCTCACAAGCAGCCTCAATGGCATTACGTCCAGTCCCCAAACCATCACCGCAATGGCCGTCTCAGTCACCGCAAATCCCAACGCTGCACTTAATGCCAGCGGAAAAAACGACCGACACGACTTGCAGTCCAGTGCCCGGAACGCCAGCACCCCCGCCATCAGTTTGGCACTCTCTTCCACCGGAACAATCCACAACGGCATGTCCCACATCTGCGCCCATTCCTGGTCCAGCCACGCCCAACGCCACGCTACCTGCAACACCCACGCAGGCAAAGTCGCCAATCCGCCCAGAAAATATGCCAGTAAGGCCGCAGGAATAGGATATCGCTCCTTGTAATACACAAAGAACAACACAAGCAATAATGGAAGCCAACCCAGGTGAACCAGCACCGTTCCTGTCTCGTGCATCTTGGAAACTCCCCAGGGTCAAAGCGTTCTATCCGCCCACACTGCCTTTCTCAGGCTGTCTCACTCCCCGATTCCAGCAACTTCACGTGCCGATTGATCTCGCCTGCTACCTGCTGAAGATACTTCTCCTCTTTCCGGTCCAGAAGTTCCAGAAGCCTTCGGCGAATCGATTTGTCCTGCATGACCGGTGCAAGCGACGAACGCAGCAGCAGTAACCCCTCTCTGCTCTCAAAATAGACCCGCTCACACTCCTCTTGAACAAGATCGGTGCACGACGGCAGAAGCGATGGCTCCAACCCCCAATTGCGGTACCCCTGGGGTTCGTACTTGGCCTTGGCCAGATCCACAATTTCGCAAAAGAGCCCGGGATCTTCGTCCAGCGAAAGACGCATGGCCTCGTGCAGCGCAGGCGCCGAAACCTTGGCGTGGAAGTTGCCCCCCGTCGCCTCGCCCAGCTTGCTCAGCAAAGCCCCCTTCCCCCCCGCAGCGTGAACCGAAAGGGTGTGCTGGCTGGTCATTCGACTGATCCCCGCATGCAGCTCCAACCGACGCACCACCTTGGACACGTTGCCTTCGTAAGGCAGCCCCTCGATCAACTCCTCAGGCAACCTGGGGGCCAATCCGGTCAACGGCACTCCCAAGTCCGCAAGCTCCATCGCCAGCAACAGGTGCTCGTGGGCCGAGGTCGGTTCCACCGCTTCGTCCAACGACACCTCGATCTCGAAAGGCTGGCCGTGCATTGTGTGACGAACCACCTGGCTCAGTTCCATCAGCTTCGCCACAACCTCGGCCATCCGAAGAGCCGTCACCATGAAGGTCCGCTCATCAAAGGCCACTCCCTCACGACGTACCCCAAGAGGAACCAGAAATACCTTCCCCAAGTACTTCTTCCTCCACAGCGCTGCCCAACTGAACCTGCCTTCCAGAACCGCATACTGCCGAGCCAGTTCTTTGCGATCCAGAGTCCCAACGTCGGGTAACCCGTCCGCGACTCCGAAGGTGAACCGCACATACCCCGCCCGCGCCGCTTCTTCTACTTCCTCCGGCTTGGAAACATGATCCGCATCGGCACCGTATCCCAGCTCGTAGCCTTCTCGAAACACCCCCCACACGACGTCCCGCAGTGCCGCCCCAAATCCCCTTCCGGTTCGTTCGTTCTGGCGCACACTTCGCTGACCAAGAACGGGGAAAAGTTTGTGTCCCGAAACCCCTCGAACGTGGGCCGGGGTGGCGCAACCAAGCACGTCTCCCGTGCCCACCGACGGCCCGCCCGGATTTGGCCGCGGGCGCAACCAGGGCACCTCCGTTCGCAACAAATCGATCAACGCATCACTGCCATCCAAAACCCGCAGGCAAACCGGACCCCGGCAGAACTCCGATAACGGAGGTCGCTCCGGCAACGGAGCCTCGGCTCCCT
>CAYTWV010000405.1:0-4586 GCA_964442235.1 uncultured Myxococcales bacterium
GCTTCCAAAACCTCGTTGGAAATCCCCTCTTCTCTTGCAATGCGCATAACCAATGGCGAATAAAACCGTCGCCCTTTTCCGCTCCGCCCGGCGTCCCCATCCCCGTCCCCGTTTTCGTCCCCGTTTTCGTTTTCGTTTTTGTTTTCGTTTTCGTTTTCGTTTTCGTTTTCGTCGCCGTCGCCGTCGCCGTCGCCGATTTCGTTCCCGTTCCTGTTCCCATCCTCATCCCCTCCCACCCTCAATCGGCCCAGAATTGCTCCCACATCCACTCTGGTTCCCGCTGCCACACAAATCTCGGCCAATACCCCCGCTTCAAGCGACGGAATCTCCGAATCGACCTTGTCCGTGCTGACCTCCAGCAGAATCTCGTCTTTCAAGACCGCATCTCCCACGGCCTTGCGCCAGGTCAATACGGTCCCTTCCACGATGCTCTCTCCCAACTTCGGCATAATCACGTCGACGTACATCGTTTCCTCCGGCTTCTACCAGGCCAATAGGTCCTGGATGGCGCGTGCAATCTGATCCACCTGGGGCAGTACCTGACTCTCCAGTTCGGCCGCATAGGGGTTGTGAACATCCAACGCCGCAATTCGCCGCACCGGAGCATCCAGATCCTCAAACAACTCGCCCACGATCCGAGCCGCAATTTCTGCACCGAATCCGCACGTCAGGTTGTCTTCGTGCACAATCAGCACCTTGCCGGTTTTCTTCACCGATGCGGCGATGGCTTCCCAATCCAGCGGAACCAGCGTTCGCATGTCCAGCAAATCGGCCTTCTGGGTTGCTCCGATGGACAAGAGCGCCTGTTGTGTCTTGTGTACCTGCATTCCCCAGGTAACCAGAGTGATGGCGTCACCCGAGAGCACCCGGTTCGCCTTGCCTAACGGGACCAACGCACCTGGGCCAGCGTCTGACCGAGCCGCAAACCGCTGTCGATAAAGCCCCTTGTGCTCCAGGAACATCACCGGATCATCCTGTCGGATGCAGGACTTCAGCAGCCCCTTGGCGTCGGCCGCATTGCTTGGATACACCACCTTCAACCCCGGGATATGAGCGAAGATGGCCTCGGGACTTTGAGAGTGGTACAACCCGCCGTGAATGTATCCACCCACCGGGGTCCGCACCACCACGGGCGCTTTCCAGGCCCCGTTGGAGCGATAGTGAATGGTAGCCAACTCACTTTTCAACTGGTTGAAGCCTGGCCAGATGAAGTCCACAAACTGAACCTCGACCACCGGCCGCAGCCCATAGGCCGCCAACCCGATGGCGCTGCCAAGAATGGTCGATTCCGCCAGCGGCGAGTTGAACACTCTTGTTTTGCCGAAGCGCTTCAAAAGGCCTCGGGTTGCCCCAAAAACGCCCCCCTTGCCGTCCTCGACGTCTTCTCCGTAAAGCACGATGTCGCCGTCGCGCTCCATCTCTTCGGCCAAAGCAAGGTTGATGGCGTCCACCATCACCAGGTCCGCCCCCGCCTGTCCGGCAGGCACGGATTCGACCTCCACAGGCCTCGGCTGGATATTCGTCTCCACAAACAGGTGCCGGCCCACTGTGCCGGGATCCGGCGCGGCAGCGGCCAGGGCCCTCTTTTCGGCTTCGGCAATCAACGCCTCGATTTCTTCTTCGACTTGCCTGGCTTCTTCCGTCGACACACACCCCATTTCGTTGCAACGCTCTTTGAATCGAACGATGGGGTCGCGCAGAAGGTCTTGAGCCAGTTCGGCCTCGGGTCGGTACTTCCGCTGGTCATCCGACGACGAGTGGGCATGCAGCCGCACGGTCTCCGAGACCACCAGAGCGGGCCCAATTCCCTGCACCACATGCTCCAGGGCCCGGCGGATGGTCTCGAACGTCAGAAAGAAGTCGGTCCCGTCCACGTACCCCCGAAACAAGTTCGGATACCCCGCTAACATGGCGCTGGCATCCACTCCCGCTGCCTGTTTTGCATACGGTACAGAGATGGCATAGTTGTTGTTTTCAATATGGAAAAACAGCGGTAAACGCTCACGACTGGCCAGATTTACGGCCTCATAAAAATCACCCTGACTTGTGGTGCCCTCTCCCGACGAAACATACACTTTCCCCTCTTGACCCCGAAGCCGCATCCCCATGGCCACGCCCGCCGCATGCAGGAACTGGGTCCCCGTGGGCGACGATTGGGTGAAAATGTTCAGCTTCTTGTGCCCCCAATGGGATGGCATCTGCCGCCCTCCCGAACTGGGATCCTCCGCCTTGCCGAACGAGTGCAGAAAGACCTCATACGGGCTCATTCCCCACTCCAACACGAACGGAAGATCACGGTAATAGGGGAACGCCCAATCCACGCCCGGCTCAAACAACAAGGCAGCGGCGATTTGCGCCGCTTCATGGCCCGAGGAACCGATATGGAAGTGGGACTTGCCCTGCCGCAGTAACACCATCAGGCGCTCGTCCATCCGGCGGGCCAGCAGCAGACTCCGATAGATATGTTTCATCAACCCGGGTTCAAGGTCTTTCAGCGGGGTCATGGGCACCTCGATTCGGGCCGGAATCAGCCCGCAGCGTCAGCACCCCAAAAACGGTGGCCCCGGAGATTCCCGCCCTCTATGTATTGATGGCCTCGCCCAGAGCGTCGCCCAGAGCTTCCATCAGCGTCTCGGTCAAGGTAGGGTGGGGGTGGATGGTTTTCAAGACGTCGTGTCCCGGGATTTCCATGGTTCTGGCCAGGACCATTTCCTGAATGATCTCGGTGGCTTCAGCACCAATAATGTGACATCCCAATACCTCGCCATATTTGGCGTCCAGAATGACCTTCACCAAGCCCTCGGTCTCGTCCATGGCGATGGCTTTGCCCGAAACCCTGAACGGGAAACGGCCCACCTTCACTTCGTGCCCGGCGGCTACCGCCTGCGCCTCGGTCATGCCCACGGAACTGACCTGGGGGTGGCAGTACGTGCATGCCGGAATGTTCAGCGTGCTGATGGGGTGCGTCTCCATGCCGCAGAGGTGTTCAACGGCAAGGATCCCCTCGGCCGAAGCCTTGTGAGCCAGGCACGGGGCCCCCGCCACGTCGCCGATGGCATAAATATTCGGGACCTCGGTCTGCAGGGTTTCGTTAACCGCAATGAACCCTTTGTTCAGTGGAATTCCAAGTGTTTCCAACCCAATATCTTCGACATTGGCCGGGACACCGACAGCCACCAGTACTGTATCGACGCGCAGGGTCTCGGTGGCCTCCTTTCGGGTGTAGGTGATGGTTACACCCGATTCATCGGGAACCACATTCACGATGCGGGTGCTGGTCAGCGCCTTGACCTTCCGTTTCCGGAACGCCTTCTCCAGTTCCTTGCCGATCTCTTCATCCGCCGTAGGCAGCAAGGTGGGCAGCATCTCGAATACCGTGACTTCGCTGCCGAATTCGTTGAAGTGGTGGGCGAATTCAAGCCCTATGGAGCCGGCACCGATGACCGCCAGGGTCTTGGGCACCTCTCGTAACGCCAAGGCGTGTTTGCTGCCAATCACCCTATTTCCGTCGATACGCATGCCAGGGAAGTCCCGGGTACGGGCACCGGTAGCCAGAATGATATGGGTAGCCTGCACAACCTCCGTTCCCCCATCGTTCAAATCCACCTGAACATGGGTCGCATCCAGCAAACGGCCGTGGCCCAGCAGAACCTCGATTTTGTTCTTCTTCATCAGCAGCCCCACGCCTTTTGCCAGACGATCGGCCACCTTCCGGCTTCGCTCTACTACCGCCGAGTAATCGAAGCTGATGTTTTCAGCCGACAGACCATATTGTCCGGCGTGTTTCAGCGTGTGATAGGCACCGGCGCTTGCCAGAAGAGCTTTGGTGGGAATACATCCCCAATTCAGGCAAACGCCGCCCAGGTCGGCTTTTTCTACCAGAAGGACTTTCTTGCCCAATTGGGCCGCTCGAATCGCCGCCACGTAGCCACCGGGGCCACCGCCAAGAACCAGTACATCTGCCTGCCGAGTAGGGCTGCTCATTGTGTTTGCCTCCTTCAACGTCCGCCAAGGACCGGGCCGCATCATGCCTCAAGCGCCGCAGGGGTTCAAGCGGCAGGGGGCGAATTTGACGCCTCGCGTGCACGTGTTAGCCTTCACCCCGGAAACTGGTGTGGAGTGTGCCATGAGACCGTGTCGGAATCGTTTCGTCGCCCTGGGAACGCTGCTTGCCCTCTGTTTGTGCTCGGTGGCCGCCTACGGGGCAGAACCCGCCAAACGAAAGATGGCCAAAATCCGCCACATCGTCATCGACCCTGGGCACGGCGGAGATAACTTCGGAGCGCTCAGTTTCCAGGCCATCACCCTGGCCGTAGCGCTGGAGCTCAAAGCCGCACTTGAGTCAATTTCGGACACCAAGGTGACCCTGACTCGGGAAGGGGACAAGTCGCTTACCCTGCAACAACGAATTGTGATGGCCAATCAGCTTCAGGCCGACTTTTTTCTCTCTCTTCACGCCAACATCGCCTTCAATGAGACCGCAAAAGGGGCAGAAGTGCTGGTTTTGTCCCAGGAAGCTATGGCCAAAGAGTCCGGAAAGCTGGCTTGGGTCTACGTGCCGCAAGAAGGACGTCTGGCCAATGCAA
>CAYTWV010000406.1:0-4586 GCA_964442235.1 uncultured Myxococcales bacterium
TTCCGAGAGCGGGAACCCAGGCTCAGTCAGTGCCTGGTGAATGGCCTTGGCCAGGTCGTAGCGAGTGGTTTGGTCCGTAATCAGGCCCACGGTGCCGGGCAGGGTATCGGTTTCGGCCAGATACCCCTTGCCGTCCAGAATCGAATCGCTCAGGTCCACTTTCAGCGCATCCAAAGTACCCAGCAAGTCGCTCATGCCTGCCCCGGGCACCAGCCGCCAGAACGCCAGATTCCCCAGCGCGAGCGCCGAGGCCGGTGAGGGCCATGCCAACTCCTCTCGAGTCATGTCCGCAGGCTCTTGCCAGGGAATCCCCACGCCATTGGGGCGTGCAAGATGCTCGGCCATCAATTCGTTGGATTCCGTGACCCACCCCTGCCACGTAGGCAAGTCGGTCCGGGAAGCAGGCTTTGCCCGGTGCAACCCGTCGAGCCTGGCCGACGCCAGCGAACTGAACAGGTCCACTACCAGATTCTTGCTTTGGCTCTCTTCCCACAGAAATGCAGCCTCCAAGGTGGCGTCGGCACCCAAAGCCACTGGACCGCTGGGCAGGTGAACCTTGGCCGCAAGCCCCGAAACAACAACTTTCATTACCGTGCCGGGGGGCAGATCTGTTGGAACGTCCAGTACGAACAACCCGTCCGATTCCGTGATCCCGGTGGCTATCGGAACTGAATCAGGCGGAGTATCCTTCTGGGCCACTACTAACAACTCGACGGTAGCACCCCCCACTGGGAAGGGTATGGCCGCCCTGCCATAAAACTTCGAGTACTCGGTCTGCGTCGCATCGGGGTCTTCGTTACCCGTACGCCCCGACGTACTGCAAGCCGAACATCCAACCAACAACAGCAACGCGATCCGGTTGACTTTGAACAGGTCCATGGCTCCCCCACATAGGTTGGTCCTTCCAACGTATCGGGAGATTCTTTCGGAAAGAACAAAAAAAATGCAGGGGGGCCAGAAAATTTCTTGGGGGTGTTATCCGCGCAGGTTCAATTCCCGAAGCTGCAAATTGAGAGTTGGGTCAGTATTCAGGCCTTCCAGCGTAACAGGACACCGCCACGACCAGTTACGTACGCTGACCACACCCGGGACGTTCACTCGGTGATCTTCGGCAGATCCCGGAAGCAATCCAAAGGGGGCCAACAGGTCTTGTAGCAGGTGAACCACAAAGGCCGAACCGGTCTTGGCGGTCCACTTCAGGAGGTCTTTGTGGAAATCCGCCGGGATGGGGCCCGTGGGGGCCGGACCTTTACGGCCGACCAACTCCCAAAGCTCTTGCCGGTCAGCACCCGCCTTCTCCCACCATTCGGCCACGGTCTCGGAATCGTGTGTGGAAAGCGTCGCTACAGACAGTGGATGGTATTCATTCTGGGTCAGGAACTTACGATTGCCTTCCCACCACTTCTCCCAGCGCTGCACCTTCAGGCCACAAATGCCAAGGTCCCGAAGCACGTTGCGGCACACATGAGGAATGGTGCCCAGGTCCTCGGCCAACGGAAGCATGGAACTGGTCTCTAACATCATCTTAAGGATGGTATAACCGTGGTGGCCCCAAGAGCCCTCGTCCCACGGCACGAACCAGCCGTCCTTGCCCGTCTTCTGCCCCATCTTGATGGTCCAGATCCGGAAGAACCCCACCACATGATCGATGCGGTACAAATCAAAATAACGCTGCGCATGACGCAGGCGGTCCCGCCACCAGCCGTAGTCCCTCTCGGCCAGGGCTTGCCAGTTGTACGTGGGGAAGCCCCAGTTTTGACCCTCTTCGGCGTACATGTCCGGAGGCGCCCCGGCGCTGGTTTCCATGTGGAACAACTCGGGGTGTCGCCATACATCGGCGCTGTCTCGGGCCACCAAAATGGGAATGTCGCCCTCAATCAGAATTCCCTTGGAGTTCAAATAGGCCTTGGCCTCTTTGAACTGAGAATCCAAAAGCCACTGAGCCCAGGTATACAACATGGCCCGATCGGCGTTTTGCCGAACCAGTTCCTGCACTGCCGAGGGATCCTTGTACTGTGCGCCCCAGGTCTCCCAACTGGCGTACCCGGCTCGCTCTTTGGCCAGACGATAGGGGATATAGTCGGCCAGCCAAGGGTTTTGCGCCCGGAATTCCGCCAGAGCCTTCTGTGTCTCCGCATTCTGGCTCAGCTTCCAGGCCTCTTCCAGCATGTGCATCTTTTCGGAGCGGACCCACGAGTAGTCGATTCGACTGCGCCCGTTCAGCAACTCGCCCGTGCGCTGCAGGCGTTCCATCAGTTCGGGGCTGTTGGCCACCGCCGGAATCCGATCCAGGGCCAGAAACACCGGGTCCAGCGCAAACGCCGACAGCGCCGAATAGGGCATATAGTCGGTCCCCATGTCCTGAATGGGAAGCAACTGCAAGACCGTCGCCCCGATGGACTGAAGCCAGTCAGCCAGCCCATACAGGTCGCCAATGTCGCCTATGCCACAATCCCGCTCACTGCGCAGCGAAAACAGCGGCACACACACACCGAATCGTTTCTGCGGGCCCAAACGGCCCCACTGAGAGGACGTCGCTCTGTTCTTGGTCCATTCCACCAAAGCCTGTTCCACTTTCCCAACGTCTTGCATCCCAATCTCCTGCACCCAATAAACCCGCCCGAAGGCAGCACCCTAAGATAGCCCGCTTTGCCCCATCCGCAAAGCCCCGATCACTCTGTCGGGTCCGAGGGCCGGATTCCGCTCCAATCTTCCTCGAACATCACATAGTGAGTTTCGGCCATTCCAACGCGGCGGTAAGTTTGCTGCGCAGCGCTGTTTTTCGAATCGACGTACAGACGAAGCCCGGACACGTCGCCCATGGCTTGGGCCACTTCCCGGACGGTCTCGTGAAGAGTTCGGTACACCCCTTGGTTCCGGTACTCGGGGTGCACCAGCACACTCTGGATCCACCAGAACCACCCTCCACGCCAGTCGCTCCACTCATACGTCACCATCAGGCTGCCACACGGCACCCCATCGGCTTCCGCAATCAGATAAAAACCCGCATGTTCGTTGTTCAGCAACTCCATCACGCCTTTGGCGGCCACGTCGTGAGCCAGCGCCACGCCCTCGGTTTCAAGGGCCATCATGATGATGTTCCGGGTTACAAATTCGGCGTCTCTGGGCAGCGCTCTGCGAACTCGAATCTGCATGATGAACACCTCTATAGTCAGGGTTCAGCTCTCTCGTCAGGGGTCAGTACGGAACCTTTTCGGCCAGCAGACACCAGGTCAATTCGTGCCGATTCACAGACAGATGCACCAGTTCGCTGCCCGGAATGGCCGCAAACTGACGGATGATGTCGTGGTCCGTTTCCCCTTGCAGTTTCAGCGAACAAACCCAATTTGTGACCAGGCCCGCCTGCTGCCAGCGTTGAACCAGCCCCAGCAAACGCTGCGGGTAACAGATGATGTCGGAAAAGAGCCAGTCCACCGTCCCCACGGTGTGCGGATCCACGCCAAAGGCGCTCTCCTGACGCAGGAAGACGCCGGGCATATGCCGCACGCTCTCCGCAAGGTCGGCCTTGTCCACCGCAACTACTTCACACCCCATGCCCGCCAGCACCCAGGTCCAGCCGCCCGGGCTTGCGCCCAAGTCCACACAACGCTGTCCCGAACTGGGGAAACGACCCAAACGGGTGAACAGCTCCCACAACTTCAGATAAGCCCGAGAGGGCGGTGCCACGTGGTCCTCTTGAAAGTGCAACTCGCCGTGCGGAAAGACCGAGGTGCAGTTCGGGCAGGCTAGCAATGTATTGGTGTCTAGCAAGGCAAAAGCACCCAGGCCCGGAAACGAAGCCTTGCCCCCAAAAACCAATGGTTTGAACGAGACATGGGGCAGCGCTGCCTGGATTAGCTCGCTACGGCTGGGAATGGCCATGGGCAAACAAGACCAGTTTCGATTCAGCACTCGAAGTTGTTTGGCCGCATCCCCAACGGATTGGATCTTAATCAGAACCAGGTTGGGCCAGACGTTTTGGGCCCAGGCGACCCGCCGCTGTGGGCCCTGGGCCAGCACCAGCCGCCCAAGCACGTGAATTCGGCTGGAATCGGTCTGCCCCACGTCGCCAGGCCAATAGGGGTAGGTCAATTCGTGAACCAGCGGACCTACGAAGCCCTCCGGGGCCAGATAGCCGGTCCAACAATCGCCCCGCTGCAACGACTCCAGGACATGGGTGGGCAATTCGACACTGTCCAGCGACCCCCTGGCGGGCTGCGACTTTGTTTTGGTGTCCACGCCCGCCGCGCCGACGGGTGCCACGCCGTGGGCCAGCCGCCAACCCCGTCGGCTTCCCGGCTTACCCGTATGGTGATGTTGTGGTTCCCGCTCTTTCATAGCCCGCACTTTAGCAGCCGCAGCCGGTCACACGCAACCCCGAGATTTGGGGCACGGGCCGGGGATGGACGATGGAAGAAGGAAGAAGGAAGAATCCCCTCTCCCGACGGGAGAGGGCAGGGTGAGGGCCCGTGGGAAGCCCAAGGTGTCCGACACGTCCGACACGTCCGACCGCGTTGCTGCCGGGGTTGCGGCCCCCCCTGGCCCTCGCCGGTGGCTTGGGCCTGTCCCCCCCGAAGTGGGGGGGA
>CAYTWV010000407.1:0-4583 GCA_964442235.1 uncultured Myxococcales bacterium
GCACAGGTGGTGGTAGGCCGTGCCGGCGTCGTTGTCGTCAAGCTTGTGACGACGCTCAGAAAGAGACTCAGAAAGAGGCCCAGAAAGAGGCTCCTTGGGCCACGTCGGCGCCGGGTCCATGGGTGTCGGCAAAACCGCAACGGCAGGCTGGTCACTGGGCCGTTCCCAAGGCTGAGGCATCGAATGGACCGGCGTCCAAGTGTGCACGGTGTGGTTCGAGAGCCTTATGTCGGGGCTGGTCGAATGTGTCTCGATGACCTTGTGCTCCTCAAGCAGTTTGCTGGTGAGAGTCAGCTTGAAGTGATCCTCGTTCCAACAGGGACCGGTGTTTGATAGAAACGTATAGAAACTCTTGCCACGGGCCAACGCGCCCCCCGTGGCCAGACTGGCGACGGCATCGGGCAGCGGCTTGCAGGCATCTTGGTCCACATCCGGGCCGTGGCGAAGCCCCAGAGTCAGAGTCAACAGTTGGGACCAACGGATCGACAACCTGGCCGACTGTCTCGCCGCCGTTCGGCGGGGTCAGGCAGGTCTGGTTTGCCCATCAGCAACACATGCTCTTGCGCTCGGGTCATGGCCACGTAAAGCAAACGTCGCGACTCGGCCCGTTCCGCCGGCTTGGGACACAGGGCGTGAACCTGGCTCAGCGGCTTGTGGTTCGCGTCGAAGGGGGCCTTGTCCAAAGTCAGACTGGGTCCCGCTGAATACACCGAACCAAGTCTTGTGCCATTCTCCCGTTCGAAGGGGATCAGTCGCTGCAGGGCCTGCCCAACCGAGTCGCCTTTGGCGTTGACCTTGTGTATCCGGGGCAACACGACGATGGGCCACTCCCGCCCTTTGGCCTGCCAAATCGTCGTGGCGATGACCGGTGTTCCCGCGCCGGCGTCCAGGCCGCCCGAAGCCGGGTCGTCAGAAGCGACGATGTCGTCCAGATACTGCAATAGCCCGTGGAGATTGCTCCCTTGCGCCTGTTCATACTCCCTAAGCAGGTCGACAAATGCCCGGATATTGGCCACTGCCTGCCTGCCCTGAACCGGGTCTGCTGCCCAGAAGGCATCCAACGACAACGTCTGCACCAGCCAGCGAATGGATTCCGCAGCACCCTGGGTGTGAAGGGAGCGTTCAAAACCCCTCTGGACTTCCTGAAAACGGGCAAGCGACGCGGCATCCGTACGAAGAAGGCCCAATGCCTGTTCATAGTTGTGCACTTGGGAAAACTGCTGCCAAGCTTTGGCGGCCGCTTCCGGGTTCAGAGAACCCCGTACCGCCTGGCGCAGAGAGTAGGTCTGTTTGGGAGTTTTGCCCGTCGATTCGCTGGTCTTCAGTTCAAGGCCGAATCCCTTACGAAGCGAGTAGAGGCCTGCGTCGGAGATGCAGATGCCCGCACCCTTAAGGATGCCGGCCAGGGCCACATCGTCTTGCCGAACCGACTCTTCAAGCCAGAGGCACAACAGTCGAACTTCCGCCGTGGTCAGCAGCCCGGTGCCGCCTTGCACGGCCACCGAAACGCCATGGACGGCCAATGCATCCCGCCAAGAGACCGCCGCACGCCACGCATGCACCAGAATGGCGATGTAGCCGTCAGCGGGCGTGGCGATTTGTTCCTGCTCCTTCTTCAGCAGGAACTCTTTGATTCGGATGGCCAGTGCTTTCGCTTCGGCAGTGGTAACCGGAGGGTCTTTGGGGGTGTTGAACTCCCCATCGTCCGCTGGGGTTCCGGGGTTTTGGTCCCCATCCTCGTTGTCCGAATCGGCGGATTTTTGGCCTTCCTGCTGGGTCTTGTCCTGGGACGAACTCGGGGATGCTCCCGATTGGGTCGATTCACTCTGTTCAACCGAGTCATCCTGGGACTCTTCCTGGGCCTCATCCACATCGTGGAGCAGAAGTTCTATCCGAGGGTCGCCCCCCATGTCCCATTCACGAGGAAGTTCTCCATCCTTCGGCTCTGGCTGTCTAGGCCGCTTCTGCCAGATCTGAGACTCAAAGGGCACCTGCGAACCCAGGTCCAACACACTCTCTCCGAACTTCGGTTCAAACAAGGTCGCAAACAAAGCGTTGATGGACTGCAATAACCTGGGGTGGGAACGTCGGTTTTCGCATAGCGATGCCAACGTGATGTGATGGTCCTCTTCGGCTTGCTTCACCAAAGACTCAAAGACGTCCACTTCGGCGCCTCGGAAGCGATAGATGGACTGTTTGGCGTCCCCTACCCAAAACCCTTTTGCCCCCATCAGCGCTGCCAACCTGCGCAGGATGGTCACCTGGCGCTCGCTGGTATCCTGGCACTCGTCCACAAATATGTGGTTGTACATGACTCGCTGCGCCAGCAACTGGGCGTCAGGCAAGGCCCGCAATTCCTGAGGATCGTCACTTGCAAGCACGGCCAGGAGCTTGGTCTCGATGTCCGCAAAGCCCAACTTACCGCTGCGCAGACGCCGGTCTCGCAGTTCTTCTCCCCAGGTACGCCCCAGTTGGAGCACGCCCATGGTTATGGCCGCATGCTCTTTCAGGTTCTCGGCCTGAACTGCCAGTTCCTTGAACGCTGCAGTGGCCACGGGGTCTGAACCGACGGCCCTGTCCAGCAGATTGGCGGGGCCTTCTGCGGACTGAATCCAAGTTCTGAGCCCGTTATTTCCGATATAGTTAGGTTTGGACTTCCCCTCCTTAGTCGAGGGTACACCAATCACCTCCCTTGTGAGCACCGCAACCTGGGTGACGGAGAGCGAGGGGCTGTTGGCCATCCGCTCCAATGCTCGCAGGCAGGACCGAACTCTTTCCACATTGGTGGGCGGAATCGACGAAGCGTTGGTTTCCAGTTCAAGATATCCCTTGGCAATGTCGATCTCTTTCACACACTTCAGTACCGACGCCGCAATGGGAGCCAGAAGGGATTCCCATCGCTGGATCAGTTCTTCTTCGGACTGAGGCCAGGCATGGTCGGGCAAGGCTGCGACCGAACCCACGACGGACTGCAGTTGTGTACCCAGTTTCCCAACAGTGACCTTTTCTAACAGCATCTTGAATGAGTCGGTAGGGTTGGCCAGGGCATCCAGAAAACGCTCGGTCACAAACTGCTTGATCTCCGATTCGGATCCTGTGTCGGCAATCACGGGTGCCGGGGTGGCCGTGGTTCCGTCCCGTTCCTGCCTGGCCTCGTGCAACGTGGTCAAAAGGTGCAGTCCAAGACTATCGATGGTCAGAATCGGAGCCGACGACAGGGTGAGGATCTTCTGCCTGGTTGCCTCGTCCAGCTTCGATTTCTGCTCTGACCCCTTCATCAAGGCTGTCCGAATCCGCTGCTTCATTTCGGCAGCGGCTTTGCGCGTGAAGGTCACACAGAGAATCTGTTCTGGGGCCTGTCCCGCCTGTAGAGCGGCAAGGTAACGCTGCACCAGGTTGTAGGTCTTTCCCGCTCCCGCACCAGCCGAGATCATCACGTCACGAGTGAGGTCCAAGGCCGCTTTTGTGCCAGTCTGGTGGCGCTCACGCTCTTTTGCCTCATCGATGGTTGTCTTCACGGCATCCGGCATGGCAACAAGATAGACTTTGCTGCCTTGCCCGGTCCTCCCGGTGCCGCCATCTCCCGCCTTCTTCTTCTGTTCCTCTTGCTCTTGCTTAAGACGGGCTGCGGTCTCGGGGTCTGGCGCCGGGAAGTCAGGGCGGGCTGGGTTGGGCGCAAAACGCTCAACACTGCCGGATTCCAAGCCACAAATCCGGCTAAATTCACAATAGGCCTTTCCGGGATTCAAAATGGGGCAGGCCTGCGGTTGCAAGTCGAACTCGCCCTGCTCAATGCCGGCGGTGAAGTGCTGAACCCACTGCTTCAGAACCTCTTGCACCGCCACAAGCTTATGGAGTTGCTGAGGATCGCCTGAGGCCACTTTCAGGCCCTCTTTGATGTTCAGGGTCGTTGCTCCCGACTCCTTGGGGAACTCCAGCGAGGCCTTCACTACCTGATGCTGGGCCATCTCGGGGTGATTCTGAATCAGCAGTTCCTGAACGGCCGTGGCATATAGAAGCAACTGCAGGTGACGTCCGGTGCGAATCTCTTCGTCAAGTTTCCCAAAGCTTTTCTTTTTGCCCGACTTATAGTCTCGAACCGCGATGGCCTTGCGGTCCCGGTCCCAGTCAATGCGGTCCACCTGTCCATTCAGGCGAACCGAGCGCCCATCGGAAAGGGGCACGGTCCAGGTTTCCTGATGACTGTGTGGATCCGCACCGCTCCCCTCCTTCGTCGCCTTGCCAAAGGAATACTCGGTGTAGGCCACCCGATGGGCCACGGCGATCCCTTCCCGCCGCTTCCTTTCCCCGGCCCGGGCAGCATGCCACTGCGCCTTGGCCTTGTTCGTCAGTCGCTCGGCCATTTTCTGGACAGCGAGCGATATCATCTCTTCACGTTCCTGCTGAGTGGCTTTCTTGAGTGCACTCCGAGCGGGTGCGAAGTCCTTCTCCAAGTTGCCGAGAATTCCTGTCACCCCCACCCGCTCACAAATGGTGCCAGTCCAGTCTTTTACGGCACCAACATTGATATCGTAGTTTTTCAGTCGTACATCGGATATAAAGTCGGCTAAAACATGATTTGC
>CAYTWV010000408.1:0-4550 GCA_964442235.1 uncultured Myxococcales bacterium
CAGCGGAACCGGCTCCAGGTTGGTATTGAAGATCCTGCTGGCTTTTCCGACGGAGCCCAGGGGCCTCACATTCCGGAAGCCGAGGTCTTGGGTGACTTCAACGAAGGTCCGGAATGCAAGCTCAGCGGCAGCCTGAGAGTTGGCTACCAAGATGATGTCATCGCCATAGCTGGCAGCGTGACACCCAGACTTGTCCTCCACTCTTCCCAGGATGGCCGACATGACCAGATTGAAGATTGTTGGGGACATTGGGTTGCCCTGTTCTATCCCGGCGTGGCGAGGCCGTAGGAGCCTCCCCGCCCGGGTTGTTGTTCTGATCCGGACGACATCGATGATGGTACGACGGTCACCGTGGCAGATACCCAGTTCCTTGAGGGGCACATGGATGCTGCCCAAGGGCAACTGCCCGAACGCGTCGGTGAGATCAACCGACACGGCGAAGGGGCCGTGCTTGGCTACCAGCTGTTGAACGGTCGAGGCGAAAATATCCTGGATGGTAATGCCGTCCTTCCGCCCCCTGAAGGCCGGGAATTCACTTGTGCCGCGGAAGCCCACGACCCCCGGCAGGAGGTAACCTTGGATGTCCGCGGCCTCTTGAAGCCGTTGACGAAGGACTTCTGCATACAGGCGTTTGCTTTCTGAAGGCGTGTCTATTGCGCGCGGTTTTCTGCCAGGAACCTGAATCATCGTCCGCCGTGACACCATCCAGGCCCTTCCTGCGTGCCCATTGATGCGCTGGGCCATTGCCTTGAACATCCCGATGTCACCAGCCATGGCGGCCGTGTACACCTGCCTCTTGGTAAGGCCGTCGTTGCCACGATGAGTGGGCGAACCCTGGTGATGGAGTCCCTGGACACCAAGGGGATCCCCCGACAGCTTCTGGTACGCCATGTTCATCAGCGTTTCTGCTGAAACCGAACGGCGGATCGGCCGCTTTGTTACCGGAGTGGAGGGTGTGGGAATGGCGTTCATTTCCAGCTCCATGTGCTTACGACCCTGCCCGTCGGGGAGGGGAGGCCGTGTGGGGCCCACTGGCGCTCTCTGTAGCCCACCCAGACGGGGCGAACGCTGGTATCAATGCAACGGGACACCAGGGGAACTACCAAGTCCTGGGCATTGAGGATGGCGACGGCGGCGGCATGACATGCTGGGTCCCCTACCAGGATCAATGGCGTACCGGGCTTCCTGAATCCGAGGGCAAGGTCTACCAGATCTGGCACATGTGTCGTGGTGACCAGGTGGTCAATTTGTCCAGACAGAATCTTCCGCCGTTCAATCAGGTTGACCTTCCGGTTGCCGGCCGCGATGTTGGCAGCGGCCAGTTGGTGCCTACTTGGAAGGCCGAGTACGACTGCATCTGCTTCCATGGTGGGTACCCCAGCCTGGTTGTAGGCTACGGGGATGTTCCAGATCTTGGCCAGCGGAACCATGACGGACAGGGCCTGGGCGCCCACTGCGTACCCGACTCCAATGGCCGCGACGGAGACCTGCCGCCCCAGGTCCAATACGGAGAAGAGAGCCTGAAGGTCATAATGTAGAGTCCCTCTGATGGCAGAAGCAGCAAGCACCATGGCTTCTATTGGCGCGCGGGTTGGATCTGCTGCATATGCCTGGGTGAAGGCCAGGGGGGTCCAAGCCGCGGGGTATAGCCGAGCTTGGGCGACAGTGTCCCAAGGCACCTGGAGGCTGCTGATGGAAGGTGTGTCCATTGGGTGGATCCCCGTCCAACTTGATTCCGTGTCGGCGTCATCTGATCCGCCAGTAGCACACCAACGGCTGATCCCACTTGCCCCCGTGATCGGGTCATGCTCGACCATGTAGGGAACGCCGCTGATGAACAGGTCTGGGGCAAGATCCTGGAACAAACCAAGGGCAGCGTCATACAACGCGCGCTCGGCCCCGAAGGCGGCCCGCACGCGAACATTCGGTTCTTGCACCGGCTTGATGTCCGTGGCGTAGGCTCTGGCGAGATCCAGAAGCACGGCGGGGGCACCGTGCTTCCTGGCCCGAGCCATCTCTTGGTGAATCGCGGCGTCACAGGTGCAGGGTTCGGGGCTGTCCTCGCACTGGGTCGCCCGGAACATCGCCGCAGTCATGTCGGCGACGGACTTGGTGCCCAGACCCAGTTCGTATGACATGTGCAGGGCAGCAACCCGTTGGCGGAGCTCCTGATGCATCCTGCGGTGGCCTCGTCTTCTCATTTCCATCCTCCCAGCTTTGCGGCGAACCGTGTCCGGAAGTACTCGTACAGTCTGATCCTGCCTTCTGGGGGTGGCACTCCCTGGAGGTCCGCGACCGCCTTGTCGATAGCGGACGATGTGTCCCGCAGGTTGGTGATCAACTGTTTCAACGGAAGGTCCCAGGGGGAAGATGCGGAGGCAAGGGCTGCGTAACTGGCTGCGCCACCGGCATAGGCTCTTTGGAGAGCGCAGTAGGCGTGGACGAACCACAGGCGGGTCCGCCAGTCTTCTCGCGGGACATCCCTTGCAGCCACTGGAATCGGAGAGGAGTCGGCCGAGATGATGTGCGCCAGGATGAAAACTTCCTCGCACTCCCGAAAGTACCGGCGGTACTCACGGAATCCAGGATGAGCCCAGGCGAACCGCAGTGCCAAGGGTCCAACCTCGCACAACTCCTCAATCTCGTCCGCCTTTACCGTGCTCAGGGCAATCGCCCGGCCCAGGAGGTGTTCCCCGCAACGCTGCGTTCCCAATGATGGACCCAGCGATCCGGGATGTCGCTGAAGGTCGGGGCGGCAGAGTTCGCCAAGAATACATGCCCACCTGACGATGTCATTCGCCGTAACGGTAGTGAGATCTCTCTCGCGGATCTCTTGGTAGATAGTCATTGTGCCATGCCTCCTTTTTGGTTCCCGGCCTTCGCCTCGACATTCAACGCGTCCAACACTTCTGACAGCCTGTACCGAGGCCTTCTGCAACCCACCCGTACAACCGGGATTGCCCTGGCCACGCTCAGCCGCAACACCGTCCTCAAGGAGACCTTCAAGAGCAAGGCCAACTCGGCCGGGGTCTTCAGGTCGTCTTCTGTTCCACTCTTCATGGTCATCTCCTCCAAAGAGCGCCCTTTCATGTCTATGGGTGCCGTATAGGCAATCCAGCGAACATTTCGGCATTGGGCGTGCCATGAGACGCCAGAGACGAGCAATCGAACGCGCCGAACTAGCAGCCACATGGTGCTCGAAAGCCGAACACACAGTCACTCCGCTATTCGGCCAGATTCCAACGGGCAAATGGGTCATTCACTGCATTATTACGGTGACTTACATCGTCACGAATGATCCCAGTCGGGCTGGGCAGGCGCACCCCGCCGCGTGCATTGGGGGGGGTTCTTGTTTGATCCTCGGGGGGTTTAGGGGGACCGGGACAACATTTTTTCCGCCAGGCAAAATGCGGACATTTGCGACAAGGTGTTTTATGTGTATGGTTTGGGTTCGCGGCACCTCTGTGCATGGGCGTAACCCGTGCCGGCTGACATGGGGGTCAGAACCTACTGGTTGATGGACATGGGCGACCCCATGGTTCTGGCCCCTCTATCACGCAAGATCGACATGGTTCTGGGCAGCAGACTTTTGACCCCTGCCGTTGGGGTCAGTGCCCACCAGGATGTCGCCACCGGCTTGCTAGGTGCCCGTGGCCAGTGTCTGGGAGTGTTTCCGGTGTGGCCCGGTGTCTTCGGAAGGTTGCCGGGCATCCATGAGATGTCGGGGTATCGAACTCAGGGTCAACCTGACGGTCAGAGCTGCGGTTTCCTGGTTCAGGGGAACAGGGCCTTGATGGCATCGGAGCAGGCCCAATGCTTCGGAGTCTCCCCGTGTGCATCATTGATGCTTGGGTCGGCGCCGTGGGCCAGCAGCAGTTGGACCATCTCGGCGTTCCCGGCCTCAGCGGCCAAGTGGAGGGCGGTGGGGTGGCCCGGGTGGCCCTGGTCCTGGAGGTTGGGGTTGGCACCGTGGGTCAGGAGGATGCGAGCGGTCTCCAGGTGTCCGCGGGCGGCTGCGGCGTGGAGAGGGAGGGTCCAGCGGCACCCGGGCCCACGGCAGCGGTGGTACGGCGAAAACTCCCGGACACTCCATCCCCAGTGCCGATATAGCTGGGCCCAGGGGCCCCGGTCGCTGGGGCGGGGCAGGCTGCGTGTGGGCAGATTGGGGTTGTGGGGCGGGAAGGGGGCGTCCCAGGGAGTCTTGCCGTCAAGCAACAGGCCGGCTCGGTAGCTGTTCCCGGTCCCGGCGGCGTGGTGGAGGGGGAAGGAATGTTCCCTAAGGTGGTCGTGGAGTTCCCAATGGTTCTCACAGCGCAGTTCGCCGTTGCGGGCCAGGGTGCTGCCGTGGGTGTGGTCTTGGTCCGCCGCACCGGTGGCAGGATAGACCTTGGTGATTCCCTGGCCAGTCAGGTCGTTGCCGCGGGCGTTTGGCCTCGGTTCGTGCAGGAACAGCGGGGCCCAGCGGTGGCCGCTGAAGACCGTTTCGTGGCGGTCGAGGAGGAGAGGAATCCACGCTGTACCAAGCGTGCGGCCAGACTTCTTCACTGCAT
>CAYTWV010000409.1:0-4548 GCA_964442235.1 uncultured Myxococcales bacterium
GCCTTCCATTTCTACCCATGGGGCGTCCAGACAGCGGCCGACTACATGGGCGGATCCATTGGCAGCATCAACTTCTATCTGGAACTGTTCGAACGTTACCAGTGCCCTCTATTTGCCTCGGAATTCTCGGCCTCCGCTGGGACCTACGGACCTTGGGTCTATGAAGCCACGGACCAGATGCTGGACCTTCTTAACCGGCGCGGAATTCACTGGACCTTGTGGAGTTGGAAGTTCATGGACGAGAGCAATATCTGGGGCATGCTGAACCCCAAAGGCGACACGTCCGCCATCATCCCCATGAAAGACGGCACCTACGCCGACATTAAGGAAGCGTTCGAACTTCTGAATACCTCGAACTACGAGACCTTCCCCGATTACGAGGCAGCGGTGCGAGAAAGAGCCAAGGATCCCGTTGCGCCCTTGAACCCTGCAATCATCGACCCTGTGACGTACGAATAGCGCCACAATACTGCCCCCCATAAGGTCTTCGTTGACCTGCCCGCCGTCTCTGTTACGCTCCGTACAGGCTCAGAATATTCCCTCCGGAGGCAGCCATGGCGAATCAAGACCTGCAGTATGTTAACCCCACTGATCTCGGCGAATCGTTTTCCGGTTTCACTGCTCGTGAAGAAGCCGCATTGCGCAACCTCAACCAGCGAGTGGCCGCAGGCAAGAACCTTGAGGAAGTGCTCAACTTCCTGTTTGAAGAGACCCAGGACATCATGCCGTGCGACCGCATCGGCGTCTCGTTCCTGGAGGAGGACGGTCGGCGCATTGTCGCCCACTGGGCTCGAGCCAAGTACGAACCGTTGCTGTTATCCAAGGGATACTCGGCAGACATGGAGGGCAGTTCGCTCCAGCGGGTTCTGGACGAAGGCACTCCGCGAATCATTAACGACCTCGAAGCCTATTTGCTTTCCCATCCAAACAGCCCCTCTACCAAGTTGTTGTTGCGCGAAGGGGTTCGCAGCAGCCTCACGTGCCCCCTTATGGTGGACGGCCGCGCCATCGGTTTTGCGTTTCGCAGCAGCCAGAAACCAAACGCCTACACCGAAAAGGAAGTGGCCCTCCATCAGGCCATTCACGAACGACTCTCCCAGGCGGTAGAAAAGGCCTGGCGCATCCAGCAACTGGAAGAAGCCAACAAGGCTTACATGGAAATGCTCGGATTTGTCAGCCACGAATTAAAGAGCCCTTTTGCCGCCATCATTACCCAGTCCAAGATGCTTCAAGAGGGGCTCTGGGGAGACCTTCAGCCGAAACAGCAGGAAATCGTGGGCAAGCTGATTACCAGGGCCGAGTACCTGCTCAACCTGACCAGAGAATACCTTGACCTGGCCCGGTTCGAGGGGGGACAGGCGCAGCCCCGCTTCACCCAAGGGATGGACTTCTGGAATGACCTGGTCGTCCCCGCCCTGGAAGTGGTGCAACCCCAACTGACCGAGGCCGGGACCAAGCTGGAGCTTCCCGATGTCCCGGGACCCATCTCCCTGGATGCCGACGCCACCATGATGAAGGTGGTGTTGGTGAATCTGCTCGGCAACGCCGTGAAGTACGGGGCCCCCCAAGGTCAGATCAAGGTCCGCATGACCGTCACCGACCAGCGACTGCGCTTCAGCGTCTGGAACGAAGGTCCAGGGTTCCCCGAGAGCATGAAAGGGTATCTCTTCCGCCGTTTCAGCCGGCTTCCGAAGCGAGAACTCATCACCCGCAAAGGCAGCGGCGTCGGGCTTTATGTAACCTGGCAAATCGTCCAGATGCACGGTGGCCGAATCTGGGCAGACTCCAAGGAGGGAGAGTGGGCGGAGTTCTTCTTCGATATGCCCCGCACTCAAACCCAAGTCCCCGAAAAGTAAGATTGAATCGCACCTAGAGCTGATTTACCATGGGCGCATCGTAGTGCCAAGCATCGCACCCAGAGGAGAAAACCGTGTCGACAGACATGCTGCCCGTGATCGGTGCCGGAAGTGGACCCGTCGCTTCGAGTCCATACAAGAAAGGCATGGATCTGGCCCCCAAGGCCCTCGTCCTGCTGCTGCTTGCGGCCATGTCGTTGCTGGCCACTATCGGCTTGACCCTTGTGGTTCAAAGCCAAGGTCGCCAGCGACTGCAGGAACTGGATCGCCTGACCGACGTCGCAGAGACCGCAGAAGAACTGCAGCGAAGCTTCAACCAGTGCACCGAAGTGGCCGATGCATTGGTGATTACTCAAGATGCATCCTACCGTTCCGAACTATCCAACGTGCGTGACCAGACCTCTTCGGAAGCAGTCGCCCTGGTGGAGGCGTCGGGTATCAGGCCCGAACTTGGCGAAAATAGCACCGCTCTGCAGGACAAAATTGAGTCGAATCTGCAAGACATGATGGCCGTCGTCTCCGACGCACGGTACATGGAATCGCAGGCTTCCTCCCGAGTAGAAGCCTACCATGCCCAGTTGGAAAACCGGCTCTCCACTCGACGGGCCATTTCGGACTTCCGGGTTGCGGTGGCCGAACTTCGGCGCACTCTGGCCCAAGAGGCCCGCATTTTGACTCAACAGATGACCTGGGCCGTGATTGGAAGCATCCTTTTGGGACTGGCGCTGCTTGCAGGTCTGGCGTGGTTGCTCTGGCAAGGCTGGGTGGTCCGATTGACCCGCCTGATGAGCAATCTGGCTCGCCTGGGTCGCTCGGATCAAGTTCGAAAAGCCGTGGAAGGTTCCGATGAATTGGCTCGCCTGGACCGTGCCGTCGACGAGATCGTCTCGGCACTTCTGGCCATGCGAGAGTGGGAAAGAGCCATTCTGACCAATGTCCCCGTCGGACTCTTCGCGATGAAGCCCAATGGCCAGCTATCCTGGGTGTCGCGCCGAATGGCGTCGGAGCTGGAGTACGACCGTTCCGATTTAGAAGGTCATTCCATCTTTATCCTGGCTTCAAAAGCCGACGAAGTGCGCCTGCGCGAATTTGTGGAAACCCTGGCCCGGGGAGGCCGGATGGCTGACTGGGAACTTCACCTGGTCACGCGCAGCGGGCGCTCTGCTTTGGTAAGACTTAGCGGCACCTCTCCTCCGGGCATGGATATGGTCTGTGCCATCCAAAACGTCGCCGAACGCCAGGCAGCCCAGGCGACCTCGGCTAGAATGACCCAGGTCACCGAACAAATGCCTGACCCCGTCGTGGAGTTCACCGACGAGTTCGAAGTCCTTTACATGAACCAGATGGCCCGCGAGCGTTTCCCCGACCTCTCTCGGGATGGAAGGCGACACGCGTCGCTTCAAGGCACCGCGGCCCTCCTGAAACTGCTCTCGGACGGCGATGCGCCCACCGTCAGTCGACAGTTTGGCCACATGTCCCGGGCCTACGAACAACGCATCGTCTATCTGCCTTCCCAACGGGCATTCCGAGCCTATTGTCACGATATCACCGCCCTCCAAAAGGCGATGGAAGACCTTCGCCGTTCACGAGACGTCCTGGAACGTTCCGATTCGGCAAAATCCGAAACCCTGGTCCGTGTGGGCGCCGACCTCTCCACACCCGCCAACGCGCTCATCGGATTTGCAGGACTGCTGCGTGAAGACCCCGCACTGGCCAGCAGCCCGTCCGCGGTCAAAAGCCTGGAACGAATGGTCTCTCACATCATGCAGTTGCAGGCCCTGTCCAAAAACATCGACGACCTTCAGCGCATCGAAAAGGGCGAAGTCTCCATCGTCCCCGAGAATATAAACGTACGCTGGATCCTCCTGGACGTGGTGGCCCAGGTGGCCCCCCAATCGACACCTCGATCCGTTCGCTTCCAAGGAATCGATTCGGGGCCCGACGTACATGTGTGGGCAGACCGTCCCCAGTTGCAGCAGGCCTTAATTGAACTCTTCGGAAGCCTTGCCCGATACTCTCGAGTGGGTGGCAACGTCATTCTTAACTGGGTTTCCACCGAAGGCCTTGTCCGATTGGCTATCAGCGCGGTAGGCACCACCTCGCCTCAGGAACCCACCCGGAACGGGGCCCGCAGTGCCACCGGAGCAGAATCCCTTGGTGTGGGCTTCTCCGTGGCACGACGTGTTATTGAACACATGACCGGGCGTCTTGCCGTCACCTCGCAGACAGGTACGTCCATCACTCTGACCCTGGAACTCCCCATGGGCACTCGAACGGGCACGCTGGATGCCGTAAAGACAGAGCCCCGTTCGGAACCCGCACAGGCCGCTGGAACCTCCTACACCGTCCTCTATATCGATGACAGCCCTGTGGCCGTGGAACTGGCAAGCGATGTGCTCTCCTATCGGCGAGATATCTTGCTCGAATCAGCTTCGCGTGGCGACGAGGGCATTTCTAAGGCCCGCCGCCTGCTGCCCCAACTGATTGTGCTGGACATGCATTTGCCAGATATGTCGGGCTTGGACGTCCTCAAAACCCTCAAGAGCGACCCTTCCACTCAGAGCATCCCTGTCATCGCCTTGACAGCCGATCACTCTTCCGAGGAACGAGACAAGTTCATGGAAGCAGGACTAAATCGGCATTTGACCAAACCCATGGCCGAAAGCTCCTTCAAAGAGGCGGTTGCCGCCTT
>CAYTWV010000410.1:0-4531 GCA_964442235.1 uncultured Myxococcales bacterium
ATCTTTGTATAGGACAGACGTACGGACATAGCAAGTGCAGCTTTGGGGGGTGGCCAGATGCGTCGTGTTCGTGTAGAGTCCGGCGGCTCCCGGTGGGAGGTGTGGAGGTGTTGGCTTGATCCTTTCCTCGACGTGGCGAACGCTGGTGCAGGCGACTCGCGGCAAAGCCATTCGGCCCATTCACCTGGCCGGCATAGATGGCACGGCACTGCCTTTTGTGGTGGCCAGCCTGGCAGCGGAATCCGGGAAGAACATTCTACTGCTGACGGCGGAAAGTGAGTCGGCGGAAGAGGCGTTTGACGACCTTAGAGCGTTCTGGGGCCAAGAGGCGGAGATGGGGCCGGTCCTGCACCTGCCCTTACCTTTTCTTTCCCCGTATATCGGGGTATCCACGGACCGTCACCTGGAGTTGGAAGCCCTTGGGGCCCTGACCCGGCTGGCCTGCGAGAAGCCCAAAGTCGTAGTCGCCTGGTCCGGAGCTGCCGCCAATCTTTATCCACATCCAAGCCAGATTCGAGAGCGTTCTTTTGCCCTTCTTGTGGATCAAGAAGTGGACCGGGAACAGTTGCTGGCACGGCTGACCGGCCTTGGGTACTCACGGGTCACCACCGTCGCCGAACCCGGCACCTTTGCCGTTCGCGGGGGCCTGCTGGACCTATGGAGCCCCGCAGAAAATCGCCCGCTGCGACTGGACTTTTTTGGCGACGAAATCGACGCTATGGGGACGTTTGATCCCAGCACCCAGCTCACGGTTCACAAGAAGCTGCGAGGCATGCGAATTGCACCGGTCAGCCCCCTGATTTCGGCGGAACATGTGGGCGACCGCATCAAGGCGCTTCGGGCGTTGAACGATGAACTTTCCCTTCCATCCACTCGATTGGCTGAACTGGTCGACGCGCTGCGGGCGGGTGAGACTCCTAGTGGCATCGAGGCCATCCTGCCCCTGTTGTATGGCCAGTCCGGCACGCTTTTTGATTATCTGGACGCCGACGAGTGGCTGGTGGTGGTGGACGACGAGTCCCGTTTCTGGAGCCGTGTGGAACGCTGGCATGAGACCGAGCGGGACCGCTATCGGGCCAGAGTGGCATCGGGCAAGTTGGCGCTGCCTCCCGAACGACGTTTCTTGACCAAAGAGACCTTGTCCCAGGCTTGGGCGGGCCTGCCCCGCATCAACACGGGGGTGTTGGATACCAGTGGGGCGTTGCACCTGGAAGCCGACGTCACCAAGCCGATTCAGGTGGCTCAAGCGGGCCACAATCGATGGGCGCCCTTCGAGGTTCGGGCGAGACAGGCGCTGCGTGATGGCTTTCGCACGGTGGTGGTGGCGCCGGACCCCAAAGAGGCTCAGCGCGTAGCGCATCAATTGGTCGAGCGTGGCCTGGCGGCCCGGTACGAGACGCCCAAATTTCAGTTCGAGGTGCTGGACAAACGTCTTTCCAAGCCCGCCGTCGAGGTTTATGTCGGCGCCCTGGCCAACGGTGCCTTCAGCGACCACCACGGCGTTTTACTGGTCACCCATTCCGAGTTGTATGAGAAGCAGCGTGTACGTCGAAAGGTCCCGTCCACCACCGACCAGACCGAGCAGTTGTTCGAACTGCAGGAAGGCGACTTTGTGGTGCATCGTGAGTACGGCATTGGGCGCTTCGACGGCATCGAGCGCCGCAATTTGGGCACCGGAGAGTATCCGTGTCTGAAACTGGTTTACGGCGGCGGGGATACCGTCTACGTGCCGGTCAACAACTCGGGGGCAGTCCAGCGATTCATCGGTACCAGCAAAGGGGACCCCAAGCTGGACAAGTTGGGCAGCAACTCGTGGCAGAATCGGGTCTCGAAGGCACGTACGGCCGCCAAGAAGCTGGCCTTTGATCTGTTGGCACTTTACGCACGGCGCCAGGCCGCAAAAGGCTACGGGTTTTCGCCCGGCGACGACTATTTTGCGGATTTCGAGGCATCCTTCCCTTACGAAGAGACCCCGGACCAGCGCAAAGCCATCGAAGACGTCATTGCGGACATGGAAAAGCCCGAACCCATGGACCGCCTGGTGTGTGGTGACGTGGGCTTCGGCAAGACAGAGGTGGCCATTCGGGCCGCATTCAAGGCCGTGCTGGATGGGCGGCAGGTGGCCATTCTGGTCCCCACCACCATCCTGGCCGAGCAGCATTGCCAGACCTTCCGAAAGCGATTGCAGGGGTACCCCGTCAAGGTCGACACCCTGAGCCGATTCAAGTCCAAGGGCGAACAAAACGTCCTGCTGAAAGAAGCCAAGGAGGGCAAGGTCGACATCCTGATTGGCACACACCGGCTGCTGGGCAAAGACATCGTCTTCCGGGACCTGGGCTTGCTGGTCGTGGACGAAGAGCATCGATTCGGGGTGGGCCACAAAGAGCGACTGAAGGAGATGCGTGCGGCGGTGGACGTTTTGTCGATGACGGCCACCCCAATCCCAAGGACGCTGCACATGGCACTTAGCGGCATTCGGGACCTGAGTGTCATCAAGACGGCGCCCCTGGGTCGCCAGGACGTAGAGACCCAAGTCATCCACTTCGACGCCAACGTGATCACCGAAGCCATACGTCGGGAACTGGCTCGGGAGGGTCAGGTCTTTGTGCTGCACAACCGGGTCGACGACCTGGGAGAGTTGCGGGACGTTTTGAAAGAGTTGGTGCCCGAAGCCCGCTTTGCGGTCGCTCATGGGCAGATGAACGAGGAGCAACTGGAGAAGGTGATGGTCGAGTTCATCCAGCATCAACACGATGTGCTGGTTTGCACCACCATCATCGAGTCGGGGTTGGACATTCCGGCCGCCAACACGTTGATTGTGAACCACGCCGACCGGTTCGGGCTGGCGCAGCTATACCAGATTCGGGGGCGAGTGGGACGCAGCGCGGCAAAGGCCCACGCCTATTTTATCGTCCCGCCCCTGGAGACCATGCCCACGGATGCCCGATCCCGTCTTGCAGCGCTGACGCGGTACACCGCGGTCGGTTCCGGCATGCAGGTGGCCATGGTAGACATGGAACTGCGAGGTGTTGGGGACCTGCTGGGCGCCGAACAGTCCGGCAACATCGGGGCGGTGGGCATCGAGCTTTACTCCCATCTGGTGGGTGAGGCCGTGGAAGAACTGCGGTCGCAAAACGGGCCCATGAAGGTCGCCACATGCGAAGTGGATGTGCCTGTGGAAGCGCAGGTTCCCGAGGGCTACGTTCCGGACCGACATCAGCGGTTGGTGCTGTATCGGGCCGTGGCGGCGTGTGACAGCCTGGAGAGGCTTGAACGGCTGCGCACCGACACGTTGGACAGATACGGTCCCATGCCCGACGCCACGGTACGTTTGTTGGAGGTGGCCGAGGTACGTCTGATGGCGGAACTGCTTGGAATCACAAAACTATCCATTCATGGCGGAAGGGTGAAGGCCGTCCTGCGAGAGGCCCGAGACGAGGTGCTTCAGAAAGCCCTGGGGCTAATTCGCCAGCCGCCCGTGCCGCTGCAGGTCAGCCCAGACTCGACCTTGACTGCCGATTTTTCGAAAGAGGCCGACCGTGCGCCGCTGACGTGTGCAAAGAGGTTGCTTGGTTGGCTGGGAATTACCCCGCCGCAGGTCTCCGTCGATGGAACAGCCACCAAGGAATAACCAGGATTCCGGCCACAACAAGCTGATAGACCACAAACACCCAAACATTTTGGATTGCATTCTGCTGTCGCTGAAGAATGGTCTGCATCACGATAGAGTCGCCGCCAACGGGCGGGTTCTGAGCGTTGCGCACTTGGGGCCAGGCCGCCAGGAAGTGGTCCGGCCGATGAATCAGGAACCCAAGATCCACTTCCGAGTAGTCCTCGCCTTGTTCCATAATCTGCTGCGCTTTGGTCTGCCACTGTGCGGAACTTTCCCGGCCGAAACCATGATAGACTTCGTAACCGGCAAAAAGGTGCGGAGAGCCAAGCAATTCCGCTGCCCGCCCCAATCCATCCAGACCGCCCTTTTGAATGGATGCCTGGACTTCACTGGCTTCGGAAGCGCACACCAGGTTGTACGTCGTGAACGATGCGGCCAGCCCCAGAAAGACCAGCAGGATGCCCAGCAGGAAGCGGGCCAGCCAGCGGCGACTGTCCGCAGTACGCAGTGCGCTGTCCATCCCAAAGGACCCCATCTCCTTCAAGTTGGGGTCAGGCGAGGGGCCCGTTGCCCTTGAGACCTTTCGACCAGCCATGATGACCTCCGTTCTGGGGGCGATGATAGCGACGCCTTGACCACCTTTCCACTGGAAAGGGCAGGCCCTGGTGAACTATACTGCGGCCTCGAACTCATCCACAGGAGGATGGCATGTCTACTACTCGTTGGATCGTGGCTTTGGCAGCGGTGCTGCTGATGGCTGCGTGTCAGCAACCGTCCCAGAGTGAAGCGCCCAAACAGGATGCGCCCGCTCAGGCTCAAACACCGGCAAAACCCGGTGCTACGGCCGATGCTCCCAAACCGGCCGAACCGGCGAAACCCGCCGAGGCCCCCAAACCCGCCGAGGCCCCCAAGCCTGCG
>CAYTWV010000411.1:0-4507 GCA_964442235.1 uncultured Myxococcales bacterium
GTTCCGTGTTTCGCTGCTGCTCACGACCTCGGAGCCCCTTTACCCAAGCCTGAACATCTGGGGGGGAGCCCAAAACGGCTTCTAGGGCAAGCAACCAAGGCCCCGGGTTGGCGACGGCCGATAACGTAGGCCAGAGGTTCTTTCCAAGCCACGAGGGGTCGGGGCTGACCTGGATCTTCGTCGCCTTTCGGTTCAGACTACGGCCGTAGTCCAAACGAAAGTCAGCGTGTACTCCCAGAAGCACAATCAAGTCGGCGCCTTTCAGAGCCTCTTTTCGATAATGGCGAAACAGCAGGGGATGGTCAGGCGCCAGCAGGCCTCGGGCCATGCCCGTCAGATAACAGGGCACGCCCAAACGTCCAAGCGAACTGACCAGGTCCGGAACAAGTTGCGGGTCGTTCACCACAGAACTGCCCAGCACAAAGATGGGTTTTGTGGCGTGGCGCAGCATGGCCGACGCACGTTGGAAGTGGGCAGCAGACGGATTTTTATGTTTTCCGATCCTGCTGAAGCAGGGCTTGTTGGGATTGGCTGGCTGCAGGAGATTGTCAACGTGGCGTCCAAGCCACCATCTTCTGGCGGCGGCCTCGGGGCCCTTCCCCTTGCCGGCTTCGGCATACCACTTTCGGACCAACTCTTCGGGGTAGAGTACGTCCAGTGGCACTTCCACAAAGACGGGACCGGGCAGGTCGCTGGCAGCAAGGGCAAAGGCATTCTGAACCGTGGAGTCCAATTCAGCCAGGGATCGCACTTGGAAAGCCTGCTTGACTGCGGGGCGAACCAGGGCCATCTGGTCAATGTCCTGAAGGGCCCCCCTACCCTTCAGCAAGGTGGCTGTGGCGCCGCCAAACAGGACAAGCGGGGATGCGGCCATCTTTGCGTTTTGCAAGGCCGTAAGGGCGTTTGTGACGCCGGGACCGGCCGTCACGGCAGCGGCCCCAACCTTCCCCGTCCGGCGCGCCCATGCGTCCGCCGCAAACACAGCGGCGGCTTCATCCCGCACGTCGGTGACTTGAATCCCAAGCGCCTCCGCCCCCACAAGGATCGGCGAGATATGCCCCCCTGTCAGAGTAAAGAGGTGCGTGACGTGGTGTTGCAACAGAATGCGGGCGATGTGTTCGCCTCCATGCATGTCGTACCTCCTAATTCGGGTCCCTCTGGGCTATGGTTCACCGGGCGGCATCCACCCCCAGGCCTCGTCCGTTTCGGTCGTCGCCTTTCGGTCGTGCGCCCGGTACGCTGCCTCAGATGCTCTCCAGGGAACTTGTTTAAGCACGGGACAAGGCTACGACTCCAGGACGTGCCTGTCGAGTACGGCGCACTTGAAGGTTGCGCGAAAGATGGGAAGCGATTCACATTCAGCCACCACATCCACCAGGGATTTGCGGCCCTCTCGGGAGGTGACTTGAGCCGTAAGGGTGACCGTTTGGCCCACCTGAACGGGCTTGAGGAATTTGCACTCGGCACCGGCGAGAACCACGAAGGGGTCGTTGACGGCCGCCATGGCGGCGAAATCGGCGGCGCCAAACACGAATCCTCCATGGACCAGGCCCATCTCATCGGCGGCCATGACGGGCAGGGTAACCAGCCGCACCACGGCCCATCCCGGCGACAGGTCGGTCACGGTTCCGCAAAGCGAGGCATCGATTCCAAGGTGTGTCGCAAGTGTCATGAGTGCTCCTGGTTTGCGGCCTGTTCTTCCTTAAAGACTTCCAGGGCCGCCGGGAAGGGCCGCAAGGCGCGTTCAAAGATGCCCAAGGACCAGGCAATGGCCAGGCCATAGTTGGTAATGGGCACACCCTGGCGTCGGCATTCCACAATTCGGGACAGCATCTGGCGCCGATTAAACACGCACGAGCCGCAGTGAATCACCAACTTATAGGGAGTGAGGTCCTCGGGGAAGTCCCGACCCTGTGTGGTCGTGATCTCCAATTTTCCACCGACGTACTGGGTCAGCCAGCGAGGGATCTTGACCCGGCCGATGTCGTCCCCGATGGGATGGTGCGAGCAGGATTCGGCGATCAGCACTCCGTCGCCGGGCCGAAGGCGCTCGATGGCAGTAGCCCCTCGGACCATTTCTGCCAGGTCCCCCTTGTAGCGGGCAAACAAGATGGAAAACGAGGTCATGGGCACGTCCAGGGGCGTGTCCGCAGCCACTTTCAGGAAGGCCTGGCTGTCCGTGATCACCAGGGCAGGCGGCGTGTTAAGGCGATCCAGCGCCTCTTTCAGTTCACGTTCCTTCGCCACAATGCAATAGGCGTCGCAATCCAGGATGTCACGGATGGCTTGCACCTGGGGCAGGATCAGGCGCCCTTTGGGGGCCTCTTTGTCGATGGGGACCACCAGAACCACCAGGTCGCCCTCTTGCACCAGATCCCCAAGAATCGTGGGGGGATTGATGAAGTCATCGGGAGCGGCTTCGATCAGTGCGTGGCGCATGTCGGGCACACCCTCTCCTTTGAACGCAGAGGTTCGGACACAGACCACGCCACGTCCCTTCAGGGTCGCCAACAGGTCTTGCGACGGTTGGCCCAAGTCACACTTGTTGAACACGGCAATGACGGGCACCTTACGGTCCAGGAACTCCTGGGTCAGCCCCTCTTCAAAAGGCCCCCAAGAGTCGGCCGTCGCCACCACAAGTGCAACATCCACCCGTTCGAACGCCTTGCGGGTCTTCTCAACCCGCAATTCCCCCAGCGCCCCCTCATCGTCGATCCCAGCCGTGTCGATGAACAGCACGGGGCCGAGAGGAAGCATCTCCATGGTCTTTTCCACGGGATCCGTCGTGGTTCCGGCGAACTCCGAGACAATGGAGACATTTTGGCGAGTCAGCGCATTAAGCAGCGAGGACTTGCCGACATTTCGGCGCCCGAAGATGCCGATGTGCAAGCGAAGACCGCGGGGCGTGCTTTTCATCAAGAATCTCCTTTGGGACGTGATGCGGGCCTGGATGCAGAGCCCAAACGCATCACCGATTCGGGAGAGACCAACTGTTCAAACTGTTCCGGGGTGAGCAGCCCCGATTGAAGGACGACCTCTCGGACACTTCGTCCACTGTCACGAGCCGACGCTCCCACACTCTGAGCGGCGTCGTAACCAATTTCCTCGATTAGGGCAGTCAGCAGGGCCGTAGCCCCTTCAACGTGTTTCCGGCAGCGTGCTTCGTCGGCCTGTATACCGGAGACACATCGGGTGGCCAAAGCGTGGCAGGATCGAGAAAGCAGCCCAAGGCTATCCAGCAGGGTGTCGGCAACCAGGGGGTAGAACGCATTCAGTTCCAGCGAGCCCAGTGCTGCGGCGTGGGCCAGCAGAGAGTCGTTGGCAAAAACCCGCAATACGGCCTGGCTGACGGCTTCGGGAATCACGGGGTTAACCTTGCCCGGCATGACCGAGGAACCAGCCTGCATGGGCGGCAGGCGAATTTCGCCGAATCCGGCGTCGGGTCCCGAAGAGAGCAATCTTAGGTCACTGCACGCCTTGAACAACGTCGTCCCCAGGGCCTTCAAGATTCCGCTGACTTCAACCAGGGCGTCCAAATTCTGGGTCGCTTCGACCAGATTCTCGGCACGCGCCATTCCGATGCCCGAGACCAGTCGCAGATGCTCCACGGCCTTGAAGATGAAGTTGCGGGGGGCCCCAAGGCCCGTCCCAATGGCCGTCCCGCCCAGGTTCACTACCCGCAGCCGTTCCTCACACTTGGAGATTCGCCAGCGGTCCCGCGCCAAAGCATCGGCATAGGCCCCCATCTCTCGACCCAAGGTCGTCAAAACGGCGTCTTGATACTGGGTTCGACCGACCTTGACCACATGGGCCCACTTCTTTTCCTGCTCCTGGAACGCCTCAAGCAGCAGGATGACGTTCTCCTGAAGTGTTCGAAGTTCCCAAATGGAAGCCAGTCGCAGGGCGGTGGGGTACGTATCGTTCGTTGACTGGTGCAGGTTCACATGGTCCAGGGGATGGACCAGATGGTAGTCGCCGGGTTTATGACCCAGAATAAGCAGAGCCTGGTTGGCCAACAGTTCGTTGACTGCCATGTTCGTAGAGGTACCAGCGCCCCCTTGGAGGGCATCCAATTGCAGGTGCCCCGCCAACGAGCCCTGCATCAACTCGAGACAGGCCTTTTCAAGCGCATCAGCCACCGTGGGAGTCAGATACCCCAATTCACGATTTGTGCGAACGCACGCCAGTTTCACTGCGCCAAAAGCCCGAAGGATCGAGGGTTGTGCGGTCCGGCCTGCCAGGTCAAAATTCTCCATGGCCCGAAGCGCATGAATGCCGAACAACGCGTCAACCGGTAGCGCTCGCTGGCCGAGCAGGTCGTGCTCCGTGCGGGTGTCCATTCTCCACCTCATGGGGAAGCTCTAGAAGTACGAATCCCGCTTGTTTGTGTTGCGAATCTCGTCCAGCCGGGTCAGTAGCGTCTGCTTCAGTTCACCCTCTTCCAGGGCCTCCAGCCCCTTTCGGATCAGGCGTTCACCTTCGGCCACGGTTTCCGGGGAACCATAAT
>CAYTWV010000412.1:0-4496 GCA_964442235.1 uncultured Myxococcales bacterium
TCAGGGGCAGGCCCGTAGAGGGGTGCTTCAGCGTCAACGAGTGAGCGTGCAGCGCCATGCGAGTCAGGCCGTACCGCTCTCGGAAGGCTCGGTTCAATTCCAGCCGGCCATGTTTTGTGTCGCCCGTGACCGGGTGGTTGATGTGTTTCATATGGCGACGAATCTGATGCAGTCGGCCGCTGTGCAGGCTGGCCTCAACCAGAGAGATCGCCCGGGGCTCAATGTCCAGCGACTGAAGCGTTCGATACGAAGTCTTGGCCGGTACCCGGGGGCCATCCACGGCGTTCGGAATGGGGTGGTCGATGATCCCCTCTGAAGGTGGGATGCCTCGCACCAGAACCCAATAAAGCTTAACGGTCTCGGGTTCAGCCAGGGTTTCCTGGACTTTGCGCGCCAATTCGGCGCTGGTCGTAAACAGGACAACACCACTGGCGCCTCGGTCCAGGCGCCCCATCAGATGCACGGTACCCCCGCCCAGGCGCTCTCGGACTCGATCGACCAGGGTGTCCCGTTCACGAGTCCAACCCCGATGCACCACCAACCCCGATGGCTTGTTCACGGCCAACAAGTCGTCGTCAGAATAGAGCACATCCACCGAATTCTTCTCTGTCTGTTCTTCTTCGGTCATTTCAACCTGCGTTCAGTCAGAAGCCATCGGGCGCCAGCACACTCGCTTCTAGAGCCCAGTCTGGACGAGGATGCAGTCGAGCGCAAGGTGGGAAAGAGCGATGCGAAGCGCACTTTCTTCCGTTCCGGCCAGCGCCACGGCCAGGTGGACATTCCCATCGCGGGTGCTTCCCGTGGCAGACCCGGGTTCTCCTCTCGAATTGAGAGCACGAACCGTTCAATTTGATGGAGCCCCATTGCCTTTGGTTAATGAGAACCCCGCCATTTGTCGGGGTTCCTGAGCAGATTCCTACCCTGGCACAGAAAGTGCTATGAAGCCTGCCGGACATCACTAGATACGCAATTATTGTCCAAAGGCAACACATGAAAAATGACATCATGAAGACGTTTCGACTTGGTGAACTGATAGCGGCTGTTTTCGACGAAACGGAGGAGTTCTCGTCGGACCCACACCGACGCGCCCATCTGGTCTCCAGGGTAGTCGCCGGCATCATGAGACATGCCCGGCAGGAACTGATCCTGTCGCTGCGCCAGCCGCTCATGCCCGTCTACGCAGTGTGTGCAGTGCGAAGTCCGGAAACAGAAAGGAGAGCACGATGACAAATATGCAACTGCAACTGTGGGTAGCCCCCTCCGAACTCCAAGAGCAGCCCGGTGGGACCACAATGCATCCGGCAGGCGCAGGAAGTGGTGAGCCTCAATCGGCCCCGATTTCTGCAAGTGCCGTCCAACCAGTCGGAGACAGCGTTGAATAGGATTGTGCTATTTAAACAAACATGTCAAAACAAAAGGAGCATCGCTGATTGTTCTGTTGTGGTCATTAATTGTAGTGAATATCGTCATAGTATCAAAGCACCAGAGGAGAATTAAATGAAACATGCACCCAGAGTTGGCTTCTTGGCGTTTGCCGTGGCCGTCGCCGTATCCACGTTGGGGGGGTGTGCTACCTTCCCGCTTCATACCGAGGCTTCGACCTCCGGAATTCGTGCTGCGGAGGAGGTCGGCGCTGCCAACGTTCCCAAGGCTTCGCTTCATCTGCAGTTGGCCAAGGAAGAACTGGAGCTTGCCAAGAGCCTCGCTTCCAAAGGCTACAAGGATCAGGCCCAGTCGATGCTGATGCGGGCCGAAGCCGATGCCGAACTGGCCGTGGCCCTCTCCCGTGAAAGTGCCGAGAAGGCCGAAGCCACTGCCGCCATCGACAGTGTGCGCAAGCTGATGAAGGACAACAAACAGCCCGTCATTTACACTAATCCATAACCAGTAAGGAGTCTACCATGAAAATGAATCAGATCTTGTTCGTTGTTGCCAGCGCAAGTCTCTTTGTTGGCTGTGCCGCCGTCGTTCCCCAGGAACTGGCCAGAGCCCGCGAGGCCTTTAAGCAGGCCAGCGCTGGTGACGCTGCCAAAGTAGCCCCGGCCGAACTGCACGTCGCCAGTCAGGCGCTTGCCAAGGCCGAAAAGTCCTTCAAAGACACGGAAGGTTCTTTCCAAACCAAGGACCTGGCTTACGTCGCTCAGCGCAAAGCCGAATTGGCCGACGCCACTGCCGCCATTGCCACTGCTCAGAAGAACCAGGCTGCGGCCAAGGCGGAGTTCCAGGTAGCGCAGGGGACGATTATCGAGAAGCAGAAGAAGGCGCAAGCCGACACCAACAACGCCTTAGCCGAGTCCGAAAGGGCCGGCGAAGCCACCCAGGAGAAGCTTGCCGCAGAGAAAGCCGCACGCGCCGCCGCCGAGAAGCGGGCAGCAGATGCCTTGGCCGCCTTGGCGAAGATGGCCGCAGTCAAAGAAGAGCCGCGTGGAACCGTCATTACGCTGTCCGGCAGCGTGCTGTTTGCCTCGAACCAGTCGATCCTGCTGCCTGAAGCGCAGGCCCGTCTGGATGACGTCGTCGCCGTACTGATGGCCACCGCCGAGCGAAATGTGGTCATCGAGGGGCACACGGACTCTCAGGGCGGCAGCAATTTCAACATGGACCTCAGCCAGAGTCGTGCGGATGCCGTCCGAGCGTATCTCGTGAGGGGAGGCTATTTGGCAGACCGGATTAAGGCTCATGGACTTGGCGAAGGTCATCCCGTGGCCGACAACGGAAATCCCGAAGGCCGCGCAAACAATCGCCGAGTCGAGATCATCATCGAGCCTGCCGCTCGCGCTGCTAAATAGTCGCAGTAAGATCATTGCATCGCCATGGTCTAACCCAAGGAGAATCAATTGGAAAGTATGGAAACTAACATTGCAAAAATGGATGCCCAACTTAAGCGCTGGGCAGTGAAAATTGACGACATGGTCGCCAAGGCCGATGTGGTGGAGGACCACCTCCGGGCGGATTACCACAAACACCTCGACAACCTTAAGACCCAGCGAACTGCTGCCCAAGCCCGGTTCGAGATGGTTAAGGGGGCCGGAAGCCAGACGTGGGATGCGTTCCAAGCCGGGCTCAAGTCCGTCTGGACCGACGCTGAACACGCTTTCAACGAGTTGAAGGCGGACGTTCCTGGGCCTGCCCTTGCTGACCACCACGAAAAGGTGAAAAGCACACACCAAACCAAGAAGCAGAAATAAAGCTTCGAGGGAGGAACATGAAAAGTATCATTAGAAATATGTTTGCCTTTATGTTGCTGATTACGATGGTGCTTGGTGCGAATTCGGCGAAGGCCGAGTACGCAGAGGGCACCCAATATGACGAGAAAGACAACGAACCCGGCTACGAAGTTGGCTTGGCCGCTACCATCGGGGAGAGTGTCTACTTCCTGGATGGTACCGGGCATCGAGGCCCCGTGAGCCTGGAAGTGGTTCCCTCGGTGGGTTGGAAATGGTTCAAGTTTGACCTTGGGCTGTCGACCACGTTGGAGAGCATTCGGATTGAGGGCACCAATATCGGATACTGGAACTTCACGTTCCGGCCCGGTGCCCGCCTGACCCCGCCCATTCTTCCTGTGTACCTTCGAATGGCGGTGCCGCTGCAATTCCAGCGAGAGGAGTTCGACTGGGGGTTTATGGCGGGCCTGGGGACGGACATCCGCATCCTTCCGAACATCGGCATTGTCTTGGAAGTTGACACGACGGTGACCAAAGATTTGGAGTGGGGCGGCGTCGGCATCCCCATCGAATTCCGAGCGGGTGTGAACTTCGCTTTTTAGCTCCTTTCGTTTGGGCCTTTCGGGGCCCAGCCACCTTCCAGCGGAGGGGCCAAGCCGTCTTGGCCCTCCAAGCACCACCCAAAACACGAGGTACGTTGATGAAACCAAGGAATCTTCTGTTTGTTTTTCTGGCCACGACCTTCATGGTCTGGGGTTGCAACAAGCAAGAGGCAGACAAGGCGGCGGAGTCTGCGAAGCCAACGCCCCAGCTTCTGAAACAGGCCCAAGAGGTCTCTAAGGACGTGGGCCAGGTTGCCAAGGATGTCGGGCAAGCAGCCAAAGAGGCTGGCCAGGCCGTAAAAGACTACGCATTCAAAGACCGCAGCGCTTTCATCGAGAGGCGCAAGGCCAATCTGGCGCAGGTGCAGGCAGAGCTTGAACTGCTGGCTTCCCGAGTCGAGAAATCCAGTGGTGAGCTGAAGGCGGAAGCCCGGGCCAAGCTTGCAGACCTGAAGGTCAGGGCCGCCGAGATTGAACTTCAGTTGGAGCGGTTCAAGAACGCCACCGAATCCGATTGGGACCAACTGGTCACGGGTTTCGAAGCGTCGGAGAAAGCCATGGAGCAGTCTCTGAACGGGGCCCGCCAGTGGTTGTCCGACAAGATCGCTCCGTAACTCATCGCAGCCAATGAGGCCCCGTCCCTCAAATTGGCGGTACGCCCCAATCAACCTGATTGACCCCCGTTCCAGTCCCTCCCCTGCCCCTCCCCCGCAACCCCCCGTATTTAGCC
>CAYTWV010000413.1:0-4489 GCA_964442235.1 uncultured Myxococcales bacterium
CCATCTCCAACGGCCGCATGTTCGCCTACCCGGCATTCACGCAGAAGGCTCTGGCAGCGGGGCTTCAAGAGGTCACGCTTTCGATTCACGGCCACAATGAGGCCCTGCACGACAAGTTGGTAGGGGTCCCCAACGCCTTCAAGCAGACCATGGCCGGGTTGCGTAACCTGCTTGGGCGCTGCATCGTCAGCGTCGACATCGTGTTAAATCGCCAGAACATTCCGCATCTGCACGATATTCTTAAGTTTTTCATTTCTATGGGGGTCTCGGAATTCGACCTGCTGCACATGGTGCCCTTTGGTCGAGCCTGGAGCCAGCACCGGGAGGAACTCTTCTATGATCCGCAGGCCGTGATGCCTCACTTGAAGCGTGCATTCGGGCTGCGACGCAAACATCCCATCGTGCTCTGGACCAATCGTCTTCCCGCTGCGTTTCTGGAGGGGGAAGAGGACTTGATCCAAGACCCTCACAAGTTACACGACGAAGTGCGTGGGCGGTCCGAGATGCTCCAGGCGTTTGCGGACCACGGCGAGGCCCCCTGCTGTCAGGGAGAGCGTTGTGACTTCTGCCCCATGCAGGGGTATTGCGAGAATGTGGCCCCATTGACGCCTGCCAAAAGGTCGCCCCGGGTGGCGAGTTTGCGTGTAGAGGCCGAAAACGGGGAAGCGGGCCTTCGAAAGGCCCTTGCGGATGGCACCTTCGCTGCCGACGGGACGCTGTATGTCCGGGCAGAAGCGGGGGTGGTGCGTGATACTCTGGATTGGGCGTTTGCCTTTGGGCAGGCGGGCGGTCAAGTCTGGTTGGAAATGGCCGGGATCCCCGCTTGGGAAATTCCCAGCGGCGTTCACGCCCGAGTTTCGTCGTTGGAAGGGGCCGGGCTGCAGGATGTGCAGCGGTTTATAGGGGCTTTGCCCCCAGTGAACCGCTGGCTTCCCATGGAACAAAGCCTGGCGGTATGGGCAGAGCAGGGATTTCGGGGCGTGCCTGGCAGCACGGCGGTTTGGGCCGTGTCACGGGACTATCTTTCCGATTCCCATCGACTGGATGCAACCTCGGAGCAGATTCGTCTGCTGGTGGGCTGTTTTGGCCCCATTGCAGGATTACCTGATTGCCTGGGGGGAATCCCGCTGCCAGAGCCCCAACGGGATTTGACCCTGCAAGGCCCCGATGGGAACGTGGATTTGGTGAAGTTTACGGATTGGTATATTCGGACGGCCTACAAAGTTAAGAGCCTGCGATGTGCGACCTGTTCGCACAACGGCACGTGCAAGGGCCTTCATATTAACTATGCGCGCAACGTCGGATTTCGCGTGCTGACGCCAATGATGGGAGCCTGAGATGGCGAACCTGGGATACATCCAAGTGGTGCGGACCTGCAACCAGCGGTGCCGGTTCTGCTCGAATCCCGACAAAGAAGTTTCGGCCACACTGGACGAACTGAAGGGGCGAGTGGATGACCTGGTGGGCCGAGGGTATGACGGCATCATCCTGACCGGCGGAGAACCGACTCAATGCCCGGAACTTCCCGACTTGATCCGGCACGCCATCGGCAAGGGGATTGCGGTGCGCATGATCACCAACGGCCAGAATGCCGCCGAAGAGGAGTATGTGCAGCGATTGTACGATGCCGGGCTGCGCCACGTGCATATCTCCGTACATAGCAACAATCCCAAACTTCAGGGGTGGCTGGCTGGGAAAGAGGACTCTCTGGCCTGCATCGAGCGAGCGCTGGACAATTTCACGAAGTTGGGCGTGAACATCGACGTGAACATCACCATTCAGCACTACAATGCGGACCACCTGGACCGCATCGTGCGTTGGCTTGTGGGCAAGTGGTCTTCGTTGCACCACTTTGTGTTCAACAACCTGGACCCGACCAGCGACCGAGTCGCCGAACATCCCGACTGTGTCCCGAAGCTGCACGAGATGGAGATTGCCTTGGCCAGGGCTCTGTCGTTCCTGCAGAAGAGCGGACGAACGTTCCGAGTGGAGCGGGTGCCGCTGTGTTACATGGTCGAGTTTGCCTGGGCTTCCACGGAAACCCGCAAAATCGTGAAGAACGAAGAGCGCATCGTGCATTTCCTGGACGAACGGGGAACGGTACGCCAGACGACGTGGGAGCATGGCAAGGCACCGGCCTGTGGCTCTTGCCGCCTGAACGCCATTTGCGCTGGGTTGTTTGAAATGGACCGGTTTTACTCGTCGGCCGAACTCTATCCTGTCTATGTGGATCCGGACCTCATTCGAAAACGAGTCCTGGCGGATGCAGACTAGCCCTGGGCGGACAGGTACGGAGTTCTCATGCCACTAACCCTCTCCTTCGACCTATTGGCCCTGGTACCGGTGCTTATTCTGGCACTCTTTGCGGCCTGGGGAGACCTGCGGCCCATGCTTCCCTATCTGCTGGGACGCACGGCCTATGGGGGTGCGCGGCACGGCCGAATTCCACGTCGCCTGCAACTGGTTTGGCTCATTGCAGGTCTTGTGTTGTTGCCGGCGGCTTACCTGTGGGAAGCCGGAGGTCTGCAATTCTGGGCAAGGGTGTGGGTAGAGCAGTCCGAGGGATTACCCTATTGGGGCGCTGTACTGGCCAATGCCGGGATTGCCTTTGTCATCGGGATCATCTTGTGGGAAATGCGACTCTGGGCCGCCGGGGACGCCAAAATCTTCGCACTGCTGGCGCTTTCGGTGCCTCTGTCATTCTACAAAAACAACTATTTCAGTTGGTTCCCCTCGTTCGTCATTTTGTTCAACACGTTTTTTGCGCTTTTTGCGCTGCTGCTCCTTGAGTTCATTACTCGGACCAGTCGATACCTGTATGCCACAAGAGGTCAAGCACTTGTGAATGGCATTCGAGTTTCGCTTCATGCTGCCAAAAGCAACAAGATGAAGTATGTCAATATTATAATTATGTTTTTGGCTATTTTTACAATGATCCGAATTTTACGTCATTTTGCGCAGGGCAGCATTCAGGAATACCTACATCTAAATAAGACAGTCATATTTGTGGTCCTGGCGATAGTGTTTCATCCTATATCCAGGTTCGCCCAGAAAAAGGGGTCGGCCATTGCGTCCGCCATCGTGGTGGTTAGTTATCTGGTTTATGGCATCTTTTTTGATCCAACTGGCGCCGCATTGATGGAATTAATCAACATAGGCTGGTTATCTATAAGCCTTATTCTATTCCGGTCCCTATATGATGCCTACTTGAAGGCCACCGACACCGAGTCCATTCCGGCCGATGAAGTACGTAAAGGCATGCTACTCACCCCGGAAGAGGAAAAGGGGTTCAAAGAGCGGTCGCAGTTCTATGAGCTGCGCATTCGCAGTTTCTCTCCCGACGGGTTGACGGAAGAGCAGGCTACCTCTATCCGAGAGTGGTGCGAGGCCAACGACAAGCCTACGGTTCATGTGGCAAGGACCATTCCTTTTGCGCCGGCGCTGTTTCTGGGTACTGTGTTGACCGTGGCCATACAGGGCCTGATCGTGATCCTTTAGGGGGGCCGAGCCGTGAACCAGAACGAGAATGAGCAAGACCCGATGACGCCCTCGGAAGAGGCCCTCTTTGCCGAATCCGGCCTTCCTGGCGAGTGGATGGACTGGGTGCGAGCCGGATATCGCATTTCGGACAGTTACCCCATGCGGGTTACGGCCCATTGCCGGCGCCTGATTCAGCGACCCTATGAGACGGACCCCATAGCCAGGCAGTTTGTGCCAAGGGGCGACGAGGACCGAGGACCGGGCAATGAAGATCCCTTGGAAGAGGCCACGGCCCATAACGTGCCGGGGCTGGTCCACCAGTACACCAACCGGGTGTTGCTGATGCCCACGGGCAACTGTGCCGTGAACTGCAGGTACTGCAACCGACGCTGGAGCCGCTCCCAACTGCCTCTTTTCACGGATCAGGTACTTGCTGCCTGGATTGATTATCTGAATCGAACGCCCGACGTGACGGATGTGCTCATCACCGGCGGGGACCCCTTGACGTTGGCTGATGAAACCCTGGAGTCCATCCTGCAGGGCGGCGGCGGCAACGAAGGGAACCTGCCACGCCTACCCGGCGCCAAAAAGCCGAAGAAATTTCGCAGATTCTAACTGCTTCCCTTCCCTCCCCCATTTTCCCGTCGCCGCCAGTCTCGCTCAACACGAGGGGCCGGCGGCTAACTGAGCTGCGATGGCTACTTCGATGCCACGCCCCTGCTTCAGCCGGTGATCAATTCCGGCATCGGCAACCAGCCATCGACAAGATAGTGCGGACGGCCGGTCAGGTCCGGCAGGGTGACGCGGCTGGCGTCGATTCCGAGCTGGTGATAGAGCGTGGCGAAGACTTCGCCAAAATGAACGCCGCGATCGGCGATCTCACCGCCGAGCCGATCGGTCGCGCCAATGACCTGGCCGGTTTTCATGCCCCCACCCGCCAGTAAAGCACACCCAAGCTGCGGCCAGTGATCGCGTCCCCCATCCTTGTTGATCTGAGGCGTGCGGCCAA
>CAYTWV010000414.1:0-4485 GCA_964442235.1 uncultured Myxococcales bacterium
CCGCGGCCCATCCCGCCTTCGCCAAGGCTTCGGCGTGACGGGCCCGCCCCCGCGTGCCGTCGCAGTGCGACGGTACGCGCCCCCCGGGCTACGACCCGGGGGGCCTCTCTCACCGACGCGCTATTTGATGAGCTTTCGGAGGTAGCCACCCCCCAACGCTCGTTGGGGGGTGGCATCGGGCCGGCGGCCCGATGCCGGGGGGCGGGCCCATGCCGAGCGGGGCGCAGCCGAGGCGAGGCATGGGCCGCGGTCGCCCTTAGCGTAGCGCACCGGAGAATAGATGGGCTTCAAGCGCCTTCGCCCTTCGCCCTTCGCCCTTCAGCCATCAGCCTTCAGCCATCCAACGGTTCACCGCCCCGGGACCGACAGAACGGTTGTTTGGCGCCGGAAAGTATAGTAGAGGATAGCGGATGTGCCGACGGCTCCGAGGTGGGGCATGGATGGCATCGACGTTGGATCGGGCAGGCAGCCCCTAGCTGAAAAGGAGACCGTATGTTCAAGGACCATCCCAAAGGGTTGCTTCCCGCAGCTCTTGCCAACATGGGGGAGCGTTTTGGCTTCTACACCATGATGGCGATCCTCGTTCTGTTCCTTCAGGCGAAGTTCGGCCTGTCGGGGACCCGGGCGGGCATCATCTACTCCATCTTCTATTTCTCGATTTACATTCTGGCGTTTGTGGGCGGCCTCATTGCGGACCGGACTCGCCAGTATAAAGCGACCATTCTGGTAGGTCTGGCCATCATGGCCCTGGGGTATGTGGTCCTGGCCATCCCGACGCCCACGGCCATGGGGGATGTGACGCCGTACCTGGTGTTAACGTGCTTTGGCCTCTTCACCATTGCGTTTGGTAACGGCCTTTTCAAGGGCAACCTTCAGGCTCTGGTCGGTCAGATGTACGACAATCCGACCTACGGCAAGATGCGTGACTCGGGCTTCTCGCTTTTCTATATGTTTATCAATGTCGGCGCCCTGTTTGCCCCGATTATTGCAGTCAGCGCCCGCAACACGTGGCTGGCCCGATTTGGGTTTCAGTATGACGCCTCGTTGCCCGAGCTTTGCCACGCCCATTTGAACGGGACCATCACTCCGGAAGCTGCCACCAAGCTCTCGACTCTGGCTCAAAGCGTCAGCAGTGCTCCGCAGGCAGACTTGACGGCCTTCGCCACCAATTACCTGGGCGTGTTTGCGCAGGGATTCCAGGTCGCCTTTGCCGTTTCGGTGGTGGCGATGCTGGTTTCGCTGGGAATCTACCTGGTGAACAAGAAGAATTTCCCCACTCCTGCTGCCAAGACGGCCAAGTCGGCTGCGGCTGCCGGAGAGATCGGCATGGACGCCACGGAGATCAAGCAGCGAATTTATGCGCTGTTCGCTGTGTTCGGCGTGGTGATCTTCTTCTGGTTCTCGTTCCACCAGAACGGGTTGACCCTGACCTATTTTGCCAAAGACTACACGGACTTATCGGCCATCCACATCGACCTGGGCTTCGTCACCATCAAGGGTGCCGAGATCTTCCAGTCCATCAACCCCTTCTTCATTGTGTTGTTGACCCCGATCATCATGGCGTTGTTCGGTTGGATGCGAGCCAAGGGCATGGAGCCCTCTACCCCACGCAAAATTGGCATTGGTATGGCCGTGGCAGCGTTGGCCTATATGGTGATGGCCGTGGGTTCCTTGAACGTCCCACTGAAATCCGAACTGGATGCCATGGGCGGTCTGGCTCAAACGGCCAGGGTCACCCCTTATCTGCTTCTTGGGACCTATTTCATCCTGACGGTAGCCGAGTTGTTCATCAGTCCCCTGGGCATCTCTTTTGTGTCCAAGGTGGCGCCTCCGCAGTACCAGGGGATCATGCAGGGCGGCTGGCTTGGGGCCACGGCCATCGGCAACCAGCTTCTGTTCATTGGCGCCATCATGTATGACAACATCCCCATCTGGATTACATGGACCGTGTTTGTGGTTGCTTGCTTGATCTCCATGATGACCATGTTGTTCATGGTGAAGTGGCTGGAGCGGGTGGCCAAATAGGCGATTTCGCGTCCGTACGCTCTTGATTGCAACCGTGGTCACCCGATGTCCCAGCCCCAAAGCCCTACTTCCAAACCACGCATGAAGCCGGCGGACAGAACGGCGGAGCTTGCTTCGCAGCGGCCTTCGTTGCTTCTGCGGCGTTATGCACTTCCGGCCATTGTGGGGATGACGGTCACGTCAACCTACAACCTGGTAGACGCCCTGTTTGTGGGGCAAGGGGCTGGCACGGCGTCGCTGGCAGCACTGACCGCTGCCTTTCCGGTGCAGATGCTCTTCATGGCCATCTCTCAGGCGGTAGGCATGGGGGCGGCCTCGGTGATCAGCCGAGCGCTTGGGGCCGGCGACCGGGACAAGGCCATCTCCATTGCGGGAAATGCGTTTGTGCTGACCTCGCTGCTTGGGGCGGTGTTCACGGTAGTGGGCATGCTGGCTCTGGACTATCTGCTGATGCTGTTTGGGGCCCGAGGTCAGGTCTTGGAGCTAGGTCGAGAGTACCTGTTGGTGGTATTGCCGGGCAGCGTATTTTTCTGTTTTTCGGTAACGGCCAACGGCGTAATCCGGTCCGAGGGCAATCAGAAAACGGCAATGATTTCGCTGGTTATCGGCGGGGTTCTTAACCTGATCTTGGATCCCATCCTGATTTTTGGATTCGACATGGGTCTGGTAGGGGCCGGCTGGGCTACCTTTGCGGGGTACGTTGCGTCGTTTCTGTTTCAGATGTGGTATTTCCGTTCTTCGCAAACCTTGCTTCGAGTGGGTTGGCGGCATCTCAGGCTGGGCATCGAAAGCACCAAGGAGATTCTGGCCATCGGTGCGGCGGCGTTTGGGCGCAATGTGGCGACCAGCGTGTTGTCCATCGTGGTGAACAACTCGATTACCTGGTACGGAGACGATCAGCATCTGGCTGTTTTTGGCGTATGCATGCGGGTCTTGATGCTGATGCTGATGCCTATCTTCGGACTGGTTCAGGCGCTTCAACCCATTGTGGGATTCAACTATGGTGCCAGGAACTACCAGCGGGTTTTGCAGGCGCTGCAAGCGGGGTTGGCTTGGGCCACGGGGTGGTCGGTGCTCTGTTTTGTCCTATTTCAGGTCTTCGCACAGCAGATCATGGCCTCGTTTGACCCGAATCCCGACGTCCACGCAAGTGGTGCTGCCATCTTCAGATTGGTGGTTTTGGGGGCGCCGGTCATCGGCTTCCAGGTGGTGGCTGCGAGTTTCTTCCAGCACATCGGGAAAGCCGGGCCTGCGCTGTTTCTGAGCATGTCTCGCCAACTGCTGTTCCTGATTCCACTGGTCTTGCTGGGGCCGGTGTTTTTGGGTTTGCAGGGGGTCTGGCTGGCGTTTCCGGTGGCAGACCTGCTTTCGGCAATGGTGACGGGCATATGGCTTGTGTGGGTGATTCGAATGCTGCGCCAAGGGGTTGCAGAAGTCGGGCCTTAGGATTTCACAAGCGACTCCAACAGGGACTTATCTGCCAGGTAGGGCAACGTCACGTGCCCGTCAGGTCCACGGCGGTGATTATAATCCGTGCATGCCTGGATCGCGTTATTGTTGCGGGCCCATGCCCGACGAGCCACGCCCCCCATGACATCCCACGACATGGAAAGGTCGATAACCAGGTCTGCCCGCTGTGAGCCATCCAACAGCAGTCCAAACCCGCCATTGACACTCTTTCCGGTACCGACACCCCCGCCGTTATGAAGGGCAATCAAACTCATTCCTCGGGCAGCATTGCCGGCAAAACAGTGGATGGCCATTTCGGACATCACGTTCGAGCCATCTTTGATGTTGGCCGTTTCCCGGAAGGGGGAATCGGTGCCGCCACAGTCGTGGTGGTCTCTGCCGATCATAATGGGGCCTACCACGCCCTCCCGGACCATTTGATTGAACCGTTTGGCGATGGCCACCCTACCCTGCTCGTCCTGGTAAAGGATGCGGGCCTTGGTCCCGACCACAAGGCGGTTTTTCTGGGCGTCCCGAATCCAGGCCCAGTTGTCCCGGTCCTGGGGCCGGCGATTGGGATCGATGCAAGCCATGGCGGCTTCGTCGGTCTTCTGCAGGTCTTCCTGCTTTCCACTGAGGCAGACCCAGCGAAACGGCCCATACCCCCAGTCGAACAGCATGGGGCCCATGATATCTTCCACATAGGAGGGGAAGATGAATCCATCTCTTGTATCTTTTCCATTGGTTGCAATTTCCGGTGCCCCGGCATCAAAAACGGCCTTCATGAAGGCGTTTCCGTAGTCGAAGAAATAGGTGCCCTTGTCGACCAGGCGCCGAACCACCCGGAAGTGGCGAAGCAAGGACTCATCCACCAGGGCTTTGAATCCGTTGCGGTCGCTTGCCAACCGTTCCGTCCGCTGCTGGAAGGTGAGGCCTTGGGGACAATAGCCGCCATCGTACACGGCATGGCACGAGGTCTGGTCCGAGAGCAAATCCACATGCACGTCGTTC
>CAYTWV010000415.1:0-4473 GCA_964442235.1 uncultured Myxococcales bacterium
CCCGTCAGTGCCAGGGTTCGGATGGCTTCCTGACCGCAATGGGGGTCCATCACGGCCTCTTCAAGCAAGGGGTAGAATTGGCAAACACGAAGTGAGCCGATGGCCGTCACAAAGGCTCGCCTCATGGCTGGGGTGGCCTCGGTGTAGCCAAGTCTCACTGCGTCGTCATGCAATTCCTGGGGGGCGGCAAGCAGGACCCAGGCCGCCAACCGCTGGCGCAGTGCCCCCAGAAAACCCTTGCCCGAGGCCAATTGTTGTGCGACCTCAAACAACTCGTTCAAGTCCAGACGCCCGTCCAGATTGGCCAGCGCAACAGCACCCAAGCCTCGCTGTTCGATGTCACTGCTGGCCCACAGTGCGGCTCCGCCATCCCCCAGCCACGCTGCGTTCAGCGCTCTGGCGCGCCCAAGTGCGTCCATGCGCAGGGCCAGATTGGGGTTCTTTTCGACCACCTTTCTTAGCAGGGACTCCTGGTCGGCACGATTCAAGGACTGGGACAAGGCCAGTGCGTTGGTCCCGGCTTCGAGGCCGCTTTGCAGAGGGCGCTCCAGGTGTTTGGGAAGCAACTCGCCCCAGCCGGCCAGCAGGGAGGCTGCAAACAGGGCCTCCTGGGGGTCTTCGCATCGCGTTTTGGCCTCAAGGTCGCTTAAAACGGAGGGATCCGGCAGCGAGAACCCCTCTTCGCCCCAGCCGACCTGGAGAGTGCGCCGAGCCAGACTATCGGCCAATTCGGCTTTGTAAGCCACAGCGGCCCGCCAGGCCGCCACGAACATGGCTACCCCGAACACACTGGAGGCCGCCGCCAGGACCTGTGCTGACTGGCCACGGATGGGCAAAAACAACAGACCGGCCAGCACGGTCCCCACCGGTGTGACCAGGGTCCGATTCAGGAACCCTGCAGCGCTCTTCTGAAGGGCCGTCAGCGGTGTGGCCAGTTGGTTTCGGCTGTTCAGGAAGAAGGTGTAGCGCAGGCTTCCGGCCAGAACGGCCGCAAGCAGTGCTGGCAGTATCCCCCCCGACACTACAGCGACGCCCAATCCCGACAGGACCAGGGCTGGGGTCGCAAGGGTCATGACCTTGACCCCCAGCGCCCGCATCAAGCGCCCCATTGCCGCAGTCTGGACGGCAAAGACCACCAGATTCAACCCCATATAGAAGTAGCCCAGGAAACGGGACATTCCGTCGGCATCGGCGTCATACAGGTCTCGAAGACTCTTCTTGAACACAAAATCCACGCCCAGAAACAGGGCTGTGCTGAAGAGGATGACCAACGTGATATTGCGGCCCAGAGCATTGGAGCGAACGGTCCGAAGTCCATCCGCCAATTGGGAGCCCTGCGGTTCAACGCCTTTGTCAGGCTGTGCGGCCACGTTGGGGCGACTCGCAAGCCAAGCGGTAAGAACGCCCACAACCATCAAGACCGGCAGAACCGCATTATTGCCCAGGGTTCCGGCAAACAGTGCCGCTATCTGGCCCCCCAAAATGGCTCCAAGGTTGCTGCCTGCAGCGATGATGGGAAGCAAGATTCTGGCTCGCCGTCCCTCAAAGGCGCCGATGGCCGTGTCCCACAGGGTAAGGTTGCCAAATATGGCCGGAAGTTGAACCCAGATCGTGAACAGAAAGATAGCCCAGCGGGCGCTGCCCAGCGGCTCGATCAGGAATCCCAACCCCATGCCGCCGACCAGGAAAAGGGTCAGGGCCCGCTCGGTCTTTACCGGGCCGCGTCGCTTCTGATAGGCCGAAAAGGGGAGCGCAACACCCAGCGTGGCCAAGGCCGTGGCCGCATAGTGCCATGGCAGAATGGATGCGTCGAAATGGGACAAAAAAAGCGCACTCTGGAAGGTGCTGCTGGCCACGAGACTTAGGGCGAGCAAGGCCGCACGGGCAAACAGAAAGAGCAGCGGCCACCCTTCGCCGGGCTCCACCTGCAACCACCGGGTCACTCGAGCTTGCGTTCCCATGCGGCTGTCATAACACCTTGCCCCATGGACCCGCAACGCCCTTCAGCAAGGCCGTGTCAGAATTTGGTTAGGAGTGGCGAACAAGCCTTGCACCGTTGCGCTGTATGGCTAGAGTCTGCGCATATGCCTGAGAGGCTTTTCATTTGGGTGGAGGGAGAGATGTCACGGACTCTGAAGCCAAGGAGTGCTACGACTCGATTTGTCGTTGTGTTGATGTCTGCGTTAAGCCTTTCCGGGTCTGCACTGGCCGAAAGTGGGTACGAGATCGACTTGGACGAGACCCTGATTGTGGCCAACCGCTCCGAACAGCGGGCTTTCGAAATCGGCCGGTCAGTGGACGTGATCAGCAAGGCGGCCCTTTCCCGAAGTTTGCCCGAGTCCCTGCCCGACGCGTTGCAAGGGGCAGGTGCAGTGCATACCCAGAAGACCAATGCCGGAGCGGGTTCCCCAATCCTTCGGGGACTTGTGGGGGTGGACAACTTGATCCTGGTAGATGGAATCCGATACAACAACTCCACCTACCGGACGGGTCCCAGCCAATATCTGGCTCTGATTGACCCTTGGTCGTTGGAGAGAATCGAGATCATTCGTGGGCCCGGCTCGGTCTGGTACGGAAGCGACGCATTGGGAGGCGTTATCAACGCGGTGACGCTGGCCCCTGAACAACTGGACGGCAGACTGTTTGGCGCTTCGGGAAGGCTTCTGTTCCAAAGTGCCACCATGGGGGGTGGCGGCTCGGCTCAGGCCGAAGTCAACGCCGGAATGTTGCGGGGTTACCTGGGCGGCACGCTGTTGTTTCACGGGGATTTGCGAGCGGGCGGCGGTGCCACTCAAAGACTTAGCGACTATGGTCGGTTCGGGGGTCGCCTTCGTTTGTCCCAGGACCTTGGCGCAGGTTGGACTCTGACCGAGGCCGCGTTCTGGAATGCCATCGATGGTGCGGGGCGGGTGGATTCGCTGGGCGCGGGCAGGGTCCGAAGCTACGACAACCAGGACTTGCTGGCCTATGCCCGGCTGACCCGCAAGGGCACCGGCTGGGGCAAAGAACTGAGGTTGAATATCTCGTACCACCAGACCCGAGAACTGGTTAGCGACTGGCGCTGCAATTTGGCGGATTCCGGCGTGGTGGTCGACACGGCGGCGTGTGCTGCCGCGCAGGCCGAATCGTTAAAACTCAGGGAAGAGTTGGACGATGTGGTGCATACGGTCGGATTCTTTGCGGCCTGGGAGGCGCAGGTCTGGGGCGGGCGGCTGAAACTGGTATCCGGTGCCGACGCCTACTTCGACTTCGTCGCCTCGGCAGCAAAAGAGGCCAACGCCGAAACAAGCTGGGCCTGGAAAGACAAGGAGCGTGGCAGCTTTTCGGACGGTTCGACCTATGCCTGTATGGGAGTTTTCGTGTCTGCCAGTGCCGATGTTCTAAAGTTCGACGACGCTGCCTGGAACATCGGCGCGGGGGTTCGTCTTTCGGGATTTCAGGCGGGGGCCGATGATGTGCCAGGGGTTGGGCGGGTCGAGTACCAGCAGTTCGCCCCGGTCTTTTCCGCAAACACCAAGTTCATCTGGTCGGACATGCTGAATGTTTACCTGGACTTCTCGCAAGGGTTTCGGGCGCCCAACCTTCAGGAATCAACGGTGTTGGGGCTCTCCAGTAAGTCCTTCGATGTGCCCAATGGTGATCTGGCCCCCGCACGCAGCAACACCCTGGAACTGGGTATCAAGTGGCGCCATCCCATGGTCCAGGCTACCGCTGCGGTATTCGGCAATTGGATGAAAGACATGTTTGTGCGCACCGAACTTCCCAAGGAGCAATGGGCAGCGATGGGCGTGACCGAGGAACTGGTTGGAACTTTGGCGGTATATCGTCGAGCCAATGCCGCATCGGCCTTTTTCAGGGGCATGGAAGCCAGCCTTTCGGTGGGCCCGTTCGAGGGGGTATCCTTGTGGACCGGAGCCGCGTGGATGGAGGGTGAAGTCGAGGACCAGACCGGGGCCACGTCCAATGCCACACGTATCCCCCCGTTGATGGGCAGTGGAGGCGTGCGCTTCGAGGAGCCGGATTGGGGGCTTACCGCAGAAGTATATGTGCGTTGGGCCACTCGGCAGGAGAATCTGGGGGCGGAGGACTACAAGGATCTGCGCATCTGCGAAGATCCCAAGACCCCCGGCCTGTTGCTTCCCGACGACCAGTGTAATGGCACTCCGGGCTGGGTGACCTTCCACGCCCGGGCCGGCTATGCGATTTGGCAGACCGTGACGTTGCAGCTTGCTTTGGACAATCTATCAGACGAACTGTACAAGTATCATGCTTCAGGAATATACGGTCCCGGATTTAACGTCTCGGCATCTCTTTCAGGAAGTTACTAGTACGAATCGACCCCGGTTGCCGCCGTGTTTTGTGGGGTGACTTGGTGTGTCTGTGCCACGACCCCTCGGCTTCGCTCGGGGCAGGCCGTCAGGGGCCGTCGAAAAAGTCCAGGGGTTGGGGGGACGGAGTGTACTAATCAGTGCC
>CAYTWV010000416.1:0-4456 GCA_964442235.1 uncultured Myxococcales bacterium
GTATCGATCTTCTCAGCGTTATCCGCAGCATTCCAGTTGGCGTCGAAGTTCACGGCCACGGGCAGGTTCCAGCCGGGGTGTGAGGCTTCGGTATCGACGTACAGCGTGGGGGCCCACCACTCCCAGACCTTGGGGGCTTTGCAGGAGTTGGTGCTCAAGTCGCACATCAGTTCGTCGCCGCAGTCATAGTCGTTTTCGCAAGTGGCCGGCGGGCAGACCTTGTCGCCGCCGACACAATCTTCGTCCACGCCGTTGCCGCAGATTTCCGTGGCACCGGGGTGGATGTTCGCCTTGCTGTCGTTGCAGTCCGTGCCCAAGCAGCCGGTGCCCGAGCCATACCCGTCGGCGTCTACGTCGGTGCAGTTGCCAGCGCAGGGCAGGTCGGACCCGTTGCAGTCCTGGTCCACGCCGTCGCCGCAGATTTCGGCAGCAGAAGCATGAGAGTTGGGGTCGGTCTCGTTGCAGTCAGCGCCTTTGCAGGTGCCCACTCCATAACCGTCGCCATCGGGATCGGTGCAGGCCACGCAAGGTTCATCCTGGCCATCACAATCCTGGTCGATCTGGTCGCCGCATTTTTCGGGCAGCAGGGGGCTGATGGTGTTCTTGGTGTCGTCGCAATCCTGGATGGGGCAGGCACCGCCGACGCCCACGCCGTCGTTGTCTTCGTCCACGCAGGTTTGCGGGCAGGCCAGATCGCCGTTGGAGCAATCTTCGTCCAGGCCGTTTCCACACACTTCGGAAGCGCCAGGGTGAACCGTGCCATTGGAGTCATTGCAGTCGGGTCCCTTGCAGTCGGGGCCCGAGCCGTATCCGTCGCCGTCGCCATCGGTGCAATCTTCGGCGCAGACGTCGTCTTTGCCGTCACAATCCTGGTCCACATTGTCTTCGCAGACTTCATTGGCGCCAGGATAGGCGTACCGATTGGCATCGTCGCAGTCGTCCCCGGAGGCGCAGGTGCCCGTCTTGCCGAAGTGACCGTCGTCATCGTTGTCCACGCACGGATCGGGGCAAACCAGATCTTTGCCGGAGCAATCCTGGTCGATGCCGTCGCCGCAAAGGTCGTTGGCCCCGGGGTGCAGAGCCGAATTGGCGTCATCGCAGTCCTGAATCAGACCGTCTCGGCAGCCCGTGCCCGCAAAATAGCCATCGGTATCCTTGTCTTCGCAGGGACCGGGGCAGACCTTGTCGATGCCGTCGCAGTCCTGGTCGATCCCATCGCCGCAAACTTCCGCAGCGCCCGGATAGATATCCTTGTTGTCGTCTTTGCAGTCCAGCTTCATGCCCTCCAGGCATCCGTCGCCCGTGAACATGCCGTCCTTGTCCTTATCCACACACTCGCCCTCGGCCGTGTCTTCGGCCACGGCATCGTCTTCCGTCTGCAAGTCGATGTTCGGTTCGTTCAGATCGGGGTCCGACGTATTCGTGCCCGCAGAGTCGCACCCAAAGTTAATCAGCAAGACCGCAAACGCGGCACTCCAAAGACCGTTTCGCATCAGTACCTCCTATTCGGATTGGGTCGGAGACTCTACAAAGGTCCCAACCACTTACACACAGAGCCGGAACGCTCGATTGAACCCCACAACGGCCCGGTCCGTCAACCACCTATTTGTTCGAAGTCGGTGCAACAGGCCAGGGTGCGGATCAGCGGACCTTCCTGAATCGGGCAGCGGCGACAATCAGCAGGCAGAACACGGCAAGCAGCGCCATCCCATGGGTGGCTGTTCTGGACTCCAGGGCCTGGGCCAGCTCTTCGTCAGGAATCTCAGAACAGGGCAGCTCTTCAAAATAGATATTGCCTCGATACTGGTTGCCCTCAACCATTTCCTGGACCTTGAAACCAAGATCCTCTTTCATGCCATCGGCCCGTACCCGGCCGCTCCATCGCACCACCCGGTACCCGTCGCTGCCAATTCCGGTAACCTCGGCGGGCCACTGCTCGGGCGTAACGATCCCCAAATCCTCCAGGCTTTGGCCCTCGGCCGACCAGACTGGCATTTCGATGTAGGGGTACTCCTGCAAATAGGGGTGGGACTGGAAGGCATCCGAGTATTCCATGACCAGGCCACCCCGGGGCGGAAACGCCGCTCGAAGCTTGTTGATATTCTCTTCCCACTGGGACTTGGACAACCGATTGGACCCGAGGACCACCAACCAGTCCAGTTCGCTGGGAACCAGGAAAGCATCCGTCCCAGGCGTGACCACCCAGAGGACCAGTTCCATGCCGTCGGCGGGGGCGACCAAAGAGGTAAGTTTCATGGGATAGGCGATCTTGTCATACGCCAGACCGGGCAACCCAAACGAAATGGGAGCCAGCGGCTTCTTGGGATCCTGCCCTGCCAGCAGCTTGCCAGCAAAGATGTACTTCCCTTCGACCAGGCCGGGGTTGTTCTTCAGGCCATCGGGAACCCGAAAGTCCTGCTCCTCCAGCCATTTGATCAACTCTGCTGCGCCCGTGGCCGACAGGATCACATACTCCAACTGGTCGGTAACTCCCGAGCCCCACACGTGCACTCCCGAGAGGGCCGGTGCCGTCCGGGACAAGCCGCCATCGCCGCTTTTGGCCGATCCGGCACACCCAAACCAGCCGTCCGAGTCCTCCTCTTCATAACAAAAGGGGATAAAGACCGGCGAAGTCAGGGTCTCCATGGCATCAAACAGTTCGGCGCTGGCCTGAGTGACCGTGGGCACCTCGGGGAAAGGGACGATCCAGGCAGCGGCCCCGGCGACCCGGTCGAACTTGGGCTGGATAATGATTCTCCACCCATCTTCACCCTCTGATGCGCCAGTTCGATACCACAAGATGGCTCGTTGTGCCGTGGCCTGAACCGGAAGGGTCTGGGCGTCGGCCACCTCCACATGATAACTGACCATGCCGTCGGCCTGGGCCGGTGTTGCTTGCCCCGCAGTCACGGCCAGGGCAAACAGGCTCAGCAGCCACTTCGCAGTTCGGTTCATAAGGGGTACCTCCACACGTTCAGGTTCAGCCATTCCAGAGGGTATTGCAGAACCAGGGCATCCTAAACAACCAGAGAACGTGCGTCAACTTGAGGGCGGACAAACAACAAATGCTTCGCCCCTTGAATCTGGGCTTGTGGCGTGGGACAATCCCTCGGATTCAACCAACGCGCCGAACCCACAATGGGGGTCATGGATGCGAATCGTCGGGCATCTGCAAGTACTGGCATTATGTACCTCTCTTCTATTGGTTGTGCCTGCGGCCCTTGCGGCACCGGACAGCCCGGAGAACTCTGCGGCCGAAACCCAACTGGAAGCGGCATCGGCCCCCACAGCCAGGGTTGATGACCCGGGCCACATCCGGCTCTTTGCAGGGCTGGCGGCCTCGATCACCAACCCTTTCCAGGACGGCAGCAATACCCCGGGGTTTGGTTTGGGCGGCCAGTGGGACATCGGCAAGTGGCTGGGCGTCTGGGGAATGTTCTCGTATCAACCCAGCGAGTCTCTGACGGATACGGGCTGGGACTGGGGAGAGCCGGTGCTGGAATACACGTTGTGGTCCATGGCGGCCACCGTGGGTGCCGTGGCGCGCCTGAATGTCGCAGCCTTGGCCGGTCGCCCCAAAGACTGGATTGGGCGGGTGCTGACCTCCTTCGAAATTGCCGCAGGACCGTTGGTGGGTGTTGCAGCCTACCATCAAACACTTCGGGGCGAAGCCGAACGGGCCGCCTGGGTCCCCATCGCAGGGATACAGTTGGAAATGGGCATCTGGTTCACCCAATGGCTGGGCCTGCGGTTTGCCGGAGACTTCGGATGGAGCCTGAACAAGCCGCTGGGAGATGGAGCTAAGGGGGTTTTGCGAAACGAGGTCTTTTTCGGTCCCGTGTTCAGGTTTTAGGAGGACAACATGCCAAACATGATGCGGATTTTGCCGCTTGTGGCTCTGATACTGGGTTCTTGTGACGACCTGGCGGATTTGGAATCCTGGACATCGAACCGCACCTTCGAGGATGGAGGTGGAGAAGTCCAGTTGGACCGCTGCACCCTGGTGGTGGGGCGTTCGGGCGTTCCCGTCGGGACCCACATTCGAATTGTCGACGCCCAGCCGGCACAGACCCCCGAGGGCGGGCTGGCCCAGGCCTACTCTGTTCTGGTAGATGGGACGACCCAGTTGGTCGACTCCTATCTGGTCTATCAGTTCGACTTGGAGGAAGTGCCGGAAGGACTCTATTTTGTAGACCTGGTTCTGGCCCAAGCGGACGCAGGCCAATGGAACGTGCTTCCCAGCGTTCAAGATCCCATCAGCGGGAATGTCACCGCAAAGGTCACAAAGCCCGGCGTCTACTCGCTGATCGCCGACCCGCAGTAAGTTCGCAACGCATTGCGCTGTTCAGTGAACCCGCCGCCGCCCCGGTGTGTCTGTGCCACGACGGTCAGGGGCACTGATTAGTCACCCATAGGCTTCGCCTACCCGCGTAGCATCAATCGGCGCGCCCACTCC
>CAYTWV010000417.1:0-4452 GCA_964442235.1 uncultured Myxococcales bacterium
CGGCGTCATCGGGTTTGCGCCGCCTGTAGAGGGTGGCTCGGGAGAGGCCGAGTTTTGCTGCGGCCTGGGACATGTTTCCGCCGCAGAGCGTGATGGCCCGTTCGATGGCCATCTCTTCAAGGTCTTTCAGGGGCACAATAAGATTTGCATCCGGGAACAGCGGGTTGGTGCCTGCGGTTTGGGACGGCTCGGTGCGTATGGGGCTGCGCGGGTCTGCCCAGAGGTATCTGGGCATGTCGGTGATGTCAATTCTGGGTCCAGAGCTTACAACGACCGTGTGGGAGATGATGTTTTCCAACTGGCGAACGTTGCCGGGGTAGTCAAATTCGGTAAGCCTTTGCAGGGCACGAGGGGTGAAACCCTCGATTTGTTTATCTTCGTCTTTGGCGAATTTGCGAAGGAAGTGATCGGCAAGCAGGGGGATGTCCTCGGGGCGTTCGCGAAGTGGGGGCAGGTGGACGGGGAAGACGGCCAGTCGATAATAGAGGTCTTCACGGAAGCGGTTGTTGGCCACTTCTTTCTCGAGATTTTTGTTCGTGGCCGACAGGATTCGGACATCGACATTAACGGTTTCGCTTCCACCGAGGCGCTGGAAGGATTTTTCTTGGAGGACACGCAGGAGTTTTGCTTGGAGGGCGAGGTCCATCTCTCCGATTTCATCCAGAAAGATGGTGCCGCGATTGGCCTGTTCGAACTTTCCCGGTTTTCGGGATGCAGCACCAGTGAACGCCCCCTTTTCGTAGCCGAACAGCTCACTTTCGAGGAGCGTTTGGGGAATGCCGGCGCAGTTGATGGCGATAAAGGGTTCGGTGCGCCGCGGGCCATTATGGTGGATGGCTCGAGCGACGAGTTCTTTGCCCGTACCGCTTTCGCCCATGATGCAGACGGCGACTTTGGATTCGATGACGTGTTCCAGGGTACGGAAGATGGCCCTCATCTGTTTGCTTTGAGTGACCATGGAGGCAAAGCTGTACTGAGAGCCGATTTGCCCCTCCAGGCGTCGCAACTGGGTCTGGAGGTGAAGTTTGTCAAAGGCGTTGGCGACGGAGGTGAGGAGTTTTTCGGTGAAGGACTCTTCGTTTTTGGCGTGGACGTAGAAGGCACCACGCTGCGTGATGGCTTCGAGGGCCATGCCGATTCCGCCGTGGCCGGTGACCATGATGACGGCCACCCTCAGATGCAGTGCGGAGATGTGGTTGAGGAGTTCCAGGCCGTCAATATCAGGGAGTTTGAAGTCGAGCAGGACGACGCCTTCGAATCCATCCTGCAAAACGGCGAGGGCTTCGCTGCCTGAACCGGAGGTCGTGACGGCGTATCCATGGTCCTGGAGGTGGAACGTCAGGAGTTCGACAATACTGGGTTCGTCATCGACGATAAGGACATGGCGTTCCAAGGGTTCCTCCTGAGGAGGGAGATTCTACACACGGGGCGGCGTTTGGCAACGGGGGGAAAAAAGGGATTGACGGCTTGGGGAGGGCGCACTACAGTGCCGCCGCGCCTCGGTGTGGAGGGGTATATGGCATCGATTCGAACGTTGAAAGATCTGGCAGTCGAAGGTCGCCGAGTGCTGCTGCGGGTGGACTTGGACGGGGTGGTGGACGAGGACGGGGCGATTCTGGACGACAGCCGGATAACCGGGTTGCTTCCAACAATACAAGAGTTACAGCGTCGGGAAGCGCGCATCATTCTGGCCACGGGCATGGGGAAACCCAAAGGCAAACGTGAGCCGAAGGTGAGCGTGGAGTCGGTGGCGGCCCGCCTTGCGGAACTGCTGGAAGCTCGGGAGGACGAAGTGGTCTTCTCGGAGGAGCCGGTGGGGGATGGGCCTCGGCATCAGGCTCAGAGCATGAAAGAGGGCCACCTGCTGGTGTTGGAGAATCTGCGATTCCACAGTGGCGAGATGGCGAACGACGAGTCGTTTGGGCGTGCGTTGGCCAGTCTCGGCGAAGTTTTTGTGCACGACGGATTTGCGTCCATGGGCCTTGCGCATGCGTCGACGGTGGGGGTAACTCGGCATCTGCGAGAGCGGTGTGTGGGGTTGCAGGTCGAGAAGGAAATTGCCGGATTGCGGAAGCTTACGGAGCGACCGGTGAAGCCCTATGTGGCCATCGTGGGAGCGAGGCGGCTTGCGGACATGGGTTCGCTATTGCTGTCGTTGATTCCGCAGGTGGACGTGTTGTGTGTAGGGGGTGAGGCAGCTCTGGCGTTGTTGTGGGCCAAGGGGATCCACGTGGGCTTATCGGCCCCTGATGCCGAGTCGTTGTCTGCTGCCGAGAAGATTTTGCGCCGAAGCGACAAGCGTGAGGCGATGCAGTTGTTGGTCCCGGTGGACTTGATGGGAATTCGAGGCGACGAAGTCTTGAAGTCGATACCGGCCAATGAAGTGCCCTCGCAGATGATCGCTACGGACATCGGAGAGAAGAGCATCGAGCAGTTCCGAGCTGCCATCGAGAAGGCGAAGACGCTTTTCTGGTGCGGTTCGTTGGGACTTGGGGATGGGAGCAACGACAAGGGGACGGGCCTGGTTGGAAAGGCCATAGCCCGAAGCAGCGCGTACAGCGTTGTGGGCGGCCCCGATTCGTTGGCGGCCATTCGACGAGCGGGCGTTGCGCCGTTCATTCACCACCTGAGCACGGGGGGTGAAGCGACGCTACACTTCCTGGAAGGCAAGGCTCTTCCGGGTCTAACCGCATTGATGGACTAGGGTCATTGCTGTTTTTGGGGAGGAATCCATGCGCAAGAAGCTGATTGCCGGGAATTGGAAGATGTACAAGACCTTACCGGAAGGGCTTGAACTGGTCATGGAATTGAAGCGGTTGCTGGCCATGGTTCGGACCGTGGATGTGGCCGTGATTCCGCCGGCTTTGTTTGTAGAGCCGGTGATTCGGAAGTTGGCAGACAGCCACATCGGCGTGGGTGTTCAGAACATTCATGGCGGCGGTTTTGGGGCCTTCACCGGGGAACTTTCTGCGGCGATGTTGCCGGGGCTTGGGGTCAAGTACGGGGTTGTGGCGCACTCCGAACGTCGGCAGTACTTCGGCGAGACCGACGAAGGGGCCAATAAGAAAGTGAAGGCGCTGTTCGACGTGGCGATCACTCCGATTCTATGCATCGGCGAGACTTTGGAGCAGCGGCAGGCGGGCAGAACCTTTGAAGTGCTGGCCACGCAGATGGCCGGGGGCTTAAAAGACTTGACCGCGGAGCAGGTGGCGAGTATGGTCCTCGCCTACGAGCCTGTTTGGGCTATTGGAACAGGTGTTACTGCCCAACCCGAACAGGTGGCCGAAGTTCATTCCTGGCTCAGGAATTGGCTTAGGGATCGAGTTGACGAAGCGAGTGCAGAGCGCACCATCATTCAGTATGGTGGGAGCGTGAAGCCGTCCAACGCTGCGGAACTCATGCGAGTTCCAAACGTTGACGGGGCCCTGGTTGGCGGTGCCAGTCTTGAGGCTGCCTCATTTGTTGATATTGTTAAGTCTTGCTTGTAAAGCGGAGGTTTCCGTGCTGGGCGCAATTCTCGTAACCGTGTATGTTATTGCGTGCCTCTTCCTGGTACTGGTGGTTTTACTGCAGGCCGGAAAAGGTGGTGGTATGGGCGTGGCCCTGGGTGGCGGTTCGTCGTCGGTATTCGGCGGGCGTGGCGCTGCGACCTTCCTAACCAGACTGACTGGCGTGATGGCCGGCCTTTTTATGGTCCTGTCGGTGGGGCTCTCGCTGCACATGAGTGGCGGCACTAAGGGAGTGAATCCGGAACTGGCCCTGGAAGAGGAAGTGGACTTGGGCAAAGAGACCGCCGAAGAAGTGGCCGATGTCCCCGTCGCTCCCGCTGCCGAAGAGAAGAAGGCCGAACCCAAAGCCGAAGAGAAGCCTGCAGAGAAGGCTCCTGAGGCCAAGGAAGCGGCTCCGGCAGACAAGCCTGCCGACGCGGAGAAACCGGCCGGTGAGGCAGCTCCTGCTGGCGACAAGCCTGCTGATGCCGCCAAGCCCGCTGACGCCGCTCCGGCGACGGACAAGGCCGCTGCTGCCCCTGCTGAGAAGCCTGCTGAATAGTCTTTTCCGCCCTGCCCTACCCTTCTGATACCAGTACAGAGATAAGAATTCGGGACTACTTGCAGTTCAGTTGGGCCATCCAGAGATTTAATCCATCGGTGTAAGCGACCGTTTTGTCGTCGGCGGATAACGACGGCCATGCCTCGTGAATCAAGGCCGTCTGCGTCAAGGCGACGGATGTACCCGTGGCCACTTCCGCGATCCAAAGCTCGGATTCGGTGATTCGCAGGCCATCATCTTTGGAACGGTTGAAGAGCAGATACCGGGAGTCATGAGAGAATACCGGGTTAGCGCCATGCCCCAGGCCGAGGTCTTTGCCGTTGGTTATGTGTCGAAGCCAGATTCCCGTGGTCAGGTCCTGCCAGACAAGCCAGGCGCCATCGGGTGACAGAAGCGGTTCAA
>CAYTWV010000418.1:0-4430 GCA_964442235.1 uncultured Myxococcales bacterium
CGAGCACTTGCCTTCACACGTGGGCGTGCAGCCTTGACATGCCGGCCACGTGCACTGCTGGGTACAGACTACCGAAGGACCATAAGAACACTCCAGGGTGTTGCCCGGCTTACACACCCCCGGATTCTGGCACGTGGACCAACTGGACCAACTGCCGTCGGGATTACACGTGCGGGTCTGCGTGCCGCAGAATCCACAAGGCTGCGACGCCACGCCAGAGCAGTTCACCGTTTGAACGCTGAAGCGCCGCTCAACGGATTGACAAAGCCCGTTGGGGCAGCAGGTGTTGTTGTAGGTCACAGTCCAGGCATACTCGCCCAGCACCAAGACTCCGCCGGGTACACTTTTGCTGGTCGACGTTCCCACCGACTCGTTGTAGACCACAGGGCCGTTGGGCGGGTCCTTGCGGATGACCAGGAAGTGATCCTGAGCCGTGGGTGAATTCTTCCATTTGAAGGTGATATTGCTTCCTGCCTTCTCCACCGAGGAATCGGCGGGACTGGTCAAAACGGGCACGGGACAGGCCTGAGGGGGAAACATCTTGCTTAGAAAACAACGGGCCCGTCGGGTCTGGCATCCGGTGAACGAGGTGGCCATGGGGGTATGGCAGAAATAATAGGACATCACGTTGTCCGCAGGCGGAGTGGTCCCATCGGGGCACTGGGTCGAACAGGTAGCAGGCCCGCTGAAACACCCCGAATCGGGCGCCGTGTCCGAGCAGCCATCGTTGTCCTGAGTTGTGGTCTCGTGGGTGTGGAACAGCCCCAGTACATGGCCCAACTCGTGGGCCGTGGTCTGCCCTGGAATGGAAGTCACGTTGCTGCGGGTGACGGCACAGGTGTGCAGGCCCACTACAGGCCAGGTACCCATGCCGCCCACGGGACCCGAATCACTCTTCATGGAAAGCACATAGCCCACCACCAGTTGGCATTGGCCAGGCCAGTTGGTGTCCGCATAGTGTCGCAACCCCGACAAGAGGTCGTCGATTTCTTTGGAGGTGTCGGCATCGGTCTGGTCCGGAGTGCCCTGAATCACGGCCGTCTGGACTCGCTTCAACACGATTTTGGTTCCGGCCTTGTCATAGAACTCTTGCGCTTTGGCCAGGTCCGCTTCCACCTCGGTGGCAGACATCCCCAAACCGCTTTGATCCAGATAGGAAATCAGACACACGCGGGCTTCCAGTGCGTCGCCGGGTGCGTAGACGGCACGATCCTCAGGAGATTGGCACTCTGAAAACACCACGGGCATGGCCGAAGAATCCGAAGTAAACCCCAAGGGCTCGCCACCGGCCAGCGCCTTCTTGGGCTCCAAATCACAATTCACATTACAGCCGTCGCCATTTTTGTTATTTCCATCGTCGCACTCTTCCCCAGTATCCTGCTGGTTATTGCCACAACTTGCCAGGATGCACCCGCCCATATAACAGCGTTTGTCTTGCGCACAATCCTGGTCCGTCTGGCACCCCGGGGCGATGCAGATACCGGCAAAACAGGAGAGTCCCGAGTTGCAGAACTCGTCGGGACCGCAGGGACACGTGAGGCAACCGTAGGGGGTTTGGGTCTCGCCGGCCCAATCGGGGTCACTGTCCGGGCCTTGTGTGGCGTCAGTGGGAACAGCGGCCACACACTCCCCCTCGTCACAGCCTTCCGCACAGGATTTTAGCAGGCTGAACTGCTGGCCATCCATGCCGCAAACCAGAATGTCCTTGCCCGAACAGATCCGCTCCAGGGGCGTACACGAGTCATCTTCGCCCGGGACCACGATTTGTGTCCCTCCGCACCCGGCCATACCCGTCACAGCGCCCAAAGCCAAGCCGGCAACCAGCAAGAAGGATTTCCGAAACAGGTTCGTGCGCATGAGGCCCCCCAACGGGTCAAAGCCCTGGACCGTGTAAGAGTAGAGTCGGGATGGGCCGCAAGTCAATCACCAGGGGCGCAATGCGGGCGCAGTGCGGGTGACGTGAATCCGACGTTGACGGGGATGGCGCTTCAGTCTAGCTTGCACAAGCCGATTTTGTGCACGTGAAGAGGTTATCATGCCGCCTCGTGGTTATCTGGTTCAAGAAGTGACCATCTCATTATGGCGACGAGTCATGGACTCGGGCACCTACGCTACGGACCAAATCGCTGCGGCGTTTCGCGCCGACCGGCGGGTGGGAAGCCACGAGCGATGGGCCATTTCCGAGGCGCTGTACGGAATGTTAAGATAGGCCCGGCGCCTGGAATTTGCCTTGGAGCCCATTGCGCACCGCCTTCATAGTCAGCCCATTCACGATCTGGCGACCTACATCGCCTGGCAGTTGTTGGACGGTGACTGGAGGCTGGATCAGGCGTATGCCCTGATCCCTGACGTCTCCTGGGAAGAGGTGATGCGCTGTCCCGAGAGAGAGTCGGCCATCCATGACCAGACTCGCCGGCTGGGAATCAAACGTTCCCTTCCTGACTGGTTGGCGGCAGAACTGCTGGCCGAGTATGGCGACGATGCGGATCCTCTGGCCGAAGCGTTGAATCGCCGGGCTCCGTTGACCATTCGTGCCAATACGATTCGGATAACCCGTGAGAAGCTTGCCTTGCGTCTGCTTGACGAAGGGGTCGAAACCGTCCCGTGTACGGTGGCCCCCCATGGCTTGCGTTTTAACTCGTTTGTGAACGCCTTTGGGCTTCGAGCGTTCCAGGATGGCCTCTTTGAGGTTCAGGATGAAGCCAGTCAATTGGTGACCGAACTGGTCGCTCCCCCACCCCACAGTGTGGTGGTGGATGCCTGCGCTGGGGCCGGAGGCAAGACCCTGGCCCTGGCCGCCGGAATGCACAATCAGGGAAGGCTGTGGGCGTTGGATCCCAGTGCACGAAAACTGGAAGAGTTGGTTCGCCGGTGCCGACGCAATGGGGCTACCAATATCCGGGCCATGCGAATCGCCCAAGACTCGTATCCCAAAGAGGTTCAAGAGCTGGAAGGCAAGGTGAAACGGGTGCTCACGGACGTTCCGTGCAGCGGGCTTGGCGCCATGCGTCGCAATCCCGAGACCCGTTGGCGACTGACCCCCCAAGACCTGGATCGGTTGCCTGAAGTTCAAGAGGCCATCGCTTCCAGGGCGCTCTCGCTGTTGCTTCCGGGCGGCAGACTGATTTACTCGACTTGCACCATACTCTCTAAGGAGAACGAACAAGTGGTGCAGCGGCTGCTTGCCCGCTTCCCTCAATTGGAGTTGATCCGTCCGGCCGAAATTCTGGGCGGGGCCAGAGCGGCCACCGTGGTCGACCCCACCGGGTGGTATTTCAAACCCCTGCCGCACCGTACCGGGATGGATGGATTCTTCGCCGCCGTCATGCGCTTGCGTTAGGTCATCGGTGCCCTCACCCTACCCTCTCCCGTCGGGAGAGGGGATTCGTGCCCTCACCCTGCCCTCTCCCGTGGGGAGAGGGGATTCGTGCCCTCACCCTGCCCTCTCCCGTCGGGAGAGGGGATTTGTCAGGCCCGCCAAAATGGCTGATTGCATCGCCCAAATGAACGCGCTAACATCATCGATCGGCTGCGGAGGGTTCATGGAACAGGACGTAGGAAAAGAGATTCTGGCGACGTTGGATGCGAAGAAGGCGGCAGCGGAGTCAGGGGACTATTTTAAGCTCCTGGACTTGAACGAAAATGCCGATGATGCAGCGGTAAAGGCTGCGTATTTCCGGCTTGCCCGCTTGGTTCACCCCGATTCCTTGAAGAAAGCAAACCTGTCCGAACGCCATGCGGAAGCCGTGTTGCTTTTCCGGCGAATTACCGAGGCCAATGAGGTTCTAAGTGATCCGCAGAAACGCCGGGCCTGGCTGCAGGTGCGTGCTGCCGGCGGCACCAAAACCGATGATCCCGCCGTTGCCGAGGAGCAGTCCCGTATCGCAATGCATCAGGGGCGTTTGCTGATGAACCGGCGGGCATGGCCGCAGGCCCAGGAAGTGCTCTCCCGCTACGTACAGTACAAGCCCGATGACTCCAAGGGCCATATCCTGCTGGGTTGGTGCATTTTCCAGAACATGACCGTGCCCTTGGAGAGCCGCCTTGAAGAGGCTCGCAAGTGTTGGGCCAGGGCCGTGAAACTGGACGAGAAGAACCCCGAGGCGCACTACCACATGGCGCTATACTACAAAGAAAAGGGTGAGTTGGCGTCCATGGGGACTCATATCAAGAAGGCGCTGCTTCTGGCCCCGGACCATGTGGGGGCGCAGCGTGAAAAACGCCTGCTGGAGATGCGTGGAGGCGGTTCCACTCCCAAGGAGACCGTGCCCACCCCCTCGCTTGGGGACAAGTTGAAGAAGATGTTCGCCGACATAACCAAAAAGAAAGAATAGCACTTCAGGGTATAGGTTGCTTCGGTAACGGTCGCAGCTATAAGCCCCCAGCTTGCCTGGGGGTTTGGGGGCGCGCCTTGAGCGAGGCGTAGCCGA
>CAYTWV010000419.1:0-4425 GCA_964442235.1 uncultured Myxococcales bacterium
TCGTGCCAGACGGCCGAACAAAGGACAAGCGACGAAAGGGACAAGGGACGGAAGGGACGTCAAGGACGCCGCCCATTCGACTAAGGACACCAGGGACACCAGGGACAACAAGGACGGCGGTAGCTGCAGAAAGGACCTTGAGGACAAGGCAATTGGGCCTGTCGCTTCGGTCTCTTTCCGCGCCGTCACTGGGGTCCCTGCTGTCGCTTCGGTCGCTGTCCGAACGGGCGCTGGCCCTTCAGTCGCTGGCGTCGCTTGTCCCTCGGGTCGCTGTCCCTCCGGTCCCTCCTCCCACCCGCCTGGCGGCTAGGGTTCCGGACCAATCGGCCCTCTCGACAGCCCCAAAAAATTTCGACGGACGAAAACTTTCAATTGGACGACGAAAAACTTACAATTGGACGCCGAATAACTTGCAATTGGACGGAGATTGGGGAATCCGGGGGGCGCATCGCAGGCGTCGAAGTCAAGGCCGGCTCCACGGTGAGGTCCGACGACTTCCGAGGCCTGCGCAGGCTGAAGGAAGCCGCCTCAGAGCGCTTCGCCGCCGGCGTGGTCCTCTACGATGGCTCGGCCGTGGTCGGGTTTGGCGATGGACTCCATGCCGTGCCGCTCTCCGCATTGTGGGAGAGCGCCTGAGGGTGTCGGCAAGGCTGCCTATGGATGGAAGGAAGGAGGGGCTGTCCCTTCGGTCCCTTCCCGAACGGTCGCCGTCCCTTAAGTCCCTTTTGTCCCTGGGACCCGCCCCCGCCGCACTTCCTTACTCTTGTGCGTTCCCCTCACTTCTTCTAATATCCGAGGAGTACATCAACTCGGAGTCCAATCATTTCCCGTGTGCGTGAGGCGTCGACTCGGCGGAGGACACATCATGACTGCAAAAAGCTGGCCCGTCGTTGCGGTTTTGTGGTTGGCCACAATGGCCGGGCTCGTGGGCTGCGGAGGGGCCGGTTCACCCTCGGCCAACGACGTCACCGGCGATTCGCGGCAGGACGACTTCCTTCCGGACGACCCACTGCGGCCCGATGCGGCCGGGGATGCCGACATCAATTTCCGCCCCTCCTCCCCGACCTGTTTCGAAACCCTGGAGTTGCCGGGTGGTGCCGGAGGCACTTGCGACACTACCGCCGATTGCGTCAGCGGCTATTGCATGCAGATAGTGGGCGAGGCATACCGAACATGTATCTGCCCGTGCATAAGCCAATGTCCCGTGGGATACGAGTGCAGATTTATAGAGACCGGAGCGCCTGAGGAAGTGTACGGGTGCCTGCGGAGCGACTGCCCGATGACGTGCGAGGGCCTTGAATGCGGGGTCACCTGCGCTGGCGAACTATGTGGAACCTGCAACGGGCTGGACGACGATTGTGACGGAACCGTGGATGAGAATTCCTGTGACGACGGCAACCCGTGCACGGAAGATTTGTGCCTGCCCGAGTCGGGGGGGTGCCAGAACCTGCCCATTCCGTGCCCACCGGTGGCCGCATGTCCGTTGGGACCTTGCGAGCATCTGGAGTTTCGGCCTGAAACGGGCGACTACCTGATCATCGACCCATGTGAGGTGTCGCCCGACCCGTGCCTCGTTACGCTGTGTGATCCCCTCACCCGTACGTGCGTGCTGGGAGAAAATTGCCGAACCATCGGGTGCTGGGTTGGGACATGCAAGCCCGGCACCGGCGGCTGTTCCTATTCTGACCTGCCGTGCACCGTCGACGACGAATGCAAATCGGGTTGCCGCGTGACCGAACCGTGCCAGCGGCCGTTTTGCGATTCCGACACGGGTATCTGCGCCATGGGTGTTGATCCCTGCGACGACGGCAACCCCTGCACGCAAGACTGGTGTGTTGCAGGGGCTGGCTGCGAACACAAAGAAATTTGCCAGGTTCCGTGCACCGTGGATGCCGACTGCAAAGATGGCAGCCAGTGCCCCGAAAAGAAGTGCGGCAACGACGGGTTCTGCTTCGAAGCTGCTGTAACGTACCCGTGCTGCAACGTTGATGCGGACTGTGAATTCGACAGCCCGTACGTAATCGCGATTTGTTACAACCACCTTTGCAACCCGGATTGGGAAGGGTGCGGAAACTCCTACACCTGCGACGATCAAAATCCCTGTACCCAGGATATTTGCGATCTGTCATCACTAACTTGCAAACACAAACAAATATGGTCGTGCTGCTTGAACGACTCGGATTGTGATGAGTTGGGTGCGTGTATAGGCTCCCATTGCGACCTCATCACCCATCACTGCCAATACCCCTGGATTTGTCTTAACGACGGCGACCCCGGCACCGTGGACACCTGTGGCCCCTGAACCGGGGGCACAACCACCCGGGATCGATCAGCGGCGTTGCAGGTCCGCACTGCGCTGAGGCTCGGAGCTCCGCAGGGGGTTGAGGATTGGAGAAGGGGACCGACCCCTTCTCCGTTGAGGCCCACCTGCGAAGCCACCGTAGAGAGCGAAAAGGAAGGGGAAAAGGGGAAGTCCCCGTCCCCTCCAAGGCGCGGCAGCGGTCCCACGCCACGCCGCCAGCGCTGCCTTCCCCAGACCGCTGGCGGGCCCGGCGGGGGCGAAGGATCGCCCCCGGGCCCCCGTATATTTAACCGATGGCTACCGCCGAATTGCACCACCGGAGACGGGGCCGCTGGCCCCTTCTCCGGTCCTCTTCCCCGAAGGGACCAGGGACAGAAGGGTGGGAAGGGACGACGCCTGGTAGCGAAGGGACACCAGAGACACCAGGGACACCAGAGACGGCGTGGGCTGCAAAGGGACAAAAGGCAAGATCGGCTCCTACGTAGCGGTCCTTCCGTCCCTGCCCGTCCTGCGACGTCCTTGCGGTCCCTGCTGTCCCTTCGGTCCCTTCCCGAACGGTCGCCGTCCCTTAAGTCCCCTTTGTCCCTGGTCCCTTGGTCGCTTCGGTCCTTCGTCCCTTCCGTCCCTGTCTCTTCCGTCCCTGCCCCCACGTCCGTCCCTGCCCCCACGGGCGCCGTGTTCGCAGCCCGAGTCACAGCCCATCTTCGCAGCGCTCGTTCTCGCCGCACGTCCCGCATGATTCGCCGCACAACGGGTCAAGACCTCACTCTTTGCCCAGGCAGACCGGGACGCAGGCGCAGTCGGACGGGCAAGTGGCGAAGTCCTAAAATGCGTCTTCAGACTTTTTCGACAGCCCCTGACGGTCGTGGCACAGACACACCGTGGCACAGACACACCGTTTGGTTCTACCTGCTTCTGGATTCCACCAGGCCAAAACAGACGATATTTGCCATGTCTGCGATGGCCTTGCGCACCGTTTCCACGTCCTCGTTCAGCACAAACTCCAGCATGACGCCCTTGCTGCCTGCAAGCAGCACACGGGCAACTTGATAGGTGTCCATGGGGCGGAAGACACCGCTGGCCACACCGCTGTCAAAGATGCCCTGCACCAGCCGCAGTTCCTCTTCGTTGAAGCGCATCAGCGCCTCTTCAAAGGCCGGTTCCAGCGGGCGCTGCACCTGGGTGAACCCATACAGATTGGCCAGGGCCTTGATGGTATCGAAGCGAGTGGCAGCGTATCGCCGGACCTTGGCGACGGGGTCCGCTTCGGCTTCCACCTCGTCCTTCAGGCGTTGCAGCAGGGCCGTGCCTTCTATCTCGATTACGGCAGCAAAGATGGCCTCTTTGTTGTCGAAATAGTGGTACAGCGCGGCCTTGGTCAGGTTGCATGCCGTGGCGATGTCCTCGGTGGTGCACTTGCGGAACCCGAATCGGGCAAACAGTTCCCCGGCCATGGCCACAATCTGCTGGCGCTTCATGTCCCCTACTTCCGAGTGGTGACGCTCTTTGGCCCCACCGTTTCCCGTCGGTTTCAGAGCTTTGTCCGCGGGCCTGCTCATGGGGCAATGTCCTTTGTTGACGGGGTCTTTCGAAGGAACTTGGCGCCCTTGCCCAGCGACAGCAACAGGGGCAGTAGGGTGAGTGCCGCCAAGGAACTGATGACCATGGTGGTTGCAGTCATCCAGCCGAAGTTCTTCAAAGGCACCAGATTGGCCAAAACCAGCACCACAAAGCCCGCTGCCACACTGACGGCGTTGATCAAGATGGCCACGCCCGTGGTTCGGCTGGTCTCGGTAATCGCCGCCAGGATGCTGGGGCTCTTTTGTGATTCCAGTTTCATCCGGGCCATGAAGTGGATCGTGTAGTCGATGCCGATCCCCACCGCCAGCGAGGCGATCAGCACGGTCGCCGTATCCAGCGGAACGTCGGCAAACGCCATCAAACCAAACTCACTGGCCACGGTAAAGAAGATGGGGACCAGCGCAATAAACCCGGCCACCAGCGACTTGAACTGGATGGTCAACAGCAGCAGCGTCAACCCCAAAGCAATCAGCAGACTCTGCAATTGGCTGGAGATCAGGTTATTGTCCATCTCTTCATAAATTCGGGGCATGCCGGTCATC
>CAYTWV010000420.1:0-882 GCA_964442235.1 uncultured Myxococcales bacterium
GTGCCCCTTTGCACCGGGAGGGCTGGATGCCTGCACCGAAGCCGAAGCCATCTGTGGTCCGGCGTGGGAGAAAGGCTGCATGGGACCGGGATGCAACCTCACCTTCTTCTTGAAGCTTATGAGTAGTGTTTACCCAGAGCTTGTATTGGAGGACCTGGCGGTCCGAGTCGTGGACGAGTCCATCTATGTGCAGAAGGCCTCGGCCCGCACTGCTGGTCCCGTCTCCGGAAACCCCTTCCTTCTGGGCTGGAATCCCGATGTCGCCCCCGAGGAGGTGGGCTTTGGCGACGTGCGCCTCTCTTTGGTGGATGCGGCGACAGGTCTGGAGCTTCCCGTGGGAGGATTCTCCCTGTTCACGCTGGATGTCAGCGAGACCACCCAGGGCAAGGCCATGATGCTGGAGATCGACGACGGAGAGGTAGTCTCCACCCGCCGCTCGTGGGGAGCGGGCGTGCCGCCCGAGGCCGACCTCAGCGATGTGGATGGCGACCTGGTACCCGACGTCGCCGACAACTGTCTGGAGGTACCCAACCCCAGGCAAACCGACGCCGATACGGACGCCTTCGGCAACGCGTGCGACGCCGACCTGGACCAGAACGGCCTGGTGAACGACGCCGACACGGCCAGGATCTCGGCCTGCCAGGGGGCGCTACTTCGGCCTCAAATCCGAATCATGCCCGACGGCGAGCACAAGTTTCTGGTCACCCCCACCCAAGAGGCACAAGCCCAGCGTTGCCTTGCTGCCGACCTGGATGACGACGGCGAGGTGGCCGCCCCCGACCTGGCCCGGGCCACCGCTGCCGCCGGCCTCGCCCCCGGCCCCTCGGGAGCCCAGGTGCCCCCGCCCGTAACCGTGGATCCTCCGCCCGTGGACGAAGACTC
>CAYTWV010000420.1:892-4409 GCA_964442235.1 uncultured Myxococcales bacterium
AGGACGACGTCCACCCCCAGAGTGACGCTATCTCGCCGTCCGATCTCGCCCCGCAACCCGACGCTGGCGACCCGGACCTGGCAGCAACCGACGCGACGCTGGCCGACTCCACCGCGGAAACGCCCAAGGCCAAGGACTCCAGCGGTTGCTCCGCTACCCCGGCTTCCGCTGCATTCCCCCACACCCTTCCGCTCTTCCTGGCCCTGCTTCTCGTTCTGGTACTTGCCCGCTCCCGTCGGGTAGACCTCACCGTGTCCAGGCGGCAGCGGTAACATAGCTTTAGCGACCGAGGCGTCTACAAGACCATGGCCGAGTTGGCCGAGCCGGGGAATATCGACGCGGCGTATGTCCGGCGCACCCTGAACCTTACGCTCCTGTCCCCCGACCTCCAGCGGGCCGTCCTTCGTGGCGAGGAGTTGGAGGGGCTGTCGCTGAGCCGGCTGCGGGCGACAGTACCCATGGACTGGGAAGTTCAGGCCGAGGCACCAAAAGTCCTCAGCTTTTAGAGAAACAGAGAGAGAACCGGCGTGAATGGGAGCCTACCAGAAGTGGCGCCGGGCGAATGCGTGGCCGGAGCCTTCCTTCAGGTACTGTTCGAAGGCAGCGGCCTTCTCCTGGTCGTCGAACCAGATGCAGACACGGAGCGTCCGGGGAGTGAACTTGGATGTATGGGGGCTGATACCGGAATTGTGTTGGGTAAGGCGTTGCTTGATGTTGGACGTTGTGCCGATATATCGTTGATTAGGGTGGGATTCTGATAGGGGAGGAGAGCTACAGACTGGAGGTGAGGGAGAGTTCCCGCCCTTCGATGCGCTCACTTCGTGAGCTTACTCAGGGCACTCGCCTCGCTCGGCGGGAGGTGGCCTGCCACGAGCGAGCGAGTTTGACGAGCGAGTCGAGTGGGGTATAGGAACGTCGGGTACAACTTCCGCCACGTCCAGCACGACGTCGGCATCGAGCCCAGCGGTATCGTTCTGGTCGGTCCCATCGGGTGTGGGACGTTCGTCCGGGGCGTCGACCTGCAGTGCGTCCACTGCCGCGTCGTTGCCGGAGTCACCCGCAAAGTCACCCGATGCGATGTCCGAGACGTGGTCGCTGCCGTCGGCGCCGGAAGCATCCTGCAGGCTGCCGTCCGCCGGGATGCCGGCATCTGCCCTCCCCGAGGTGCCGGAACCGCCGCAAGCCCCCAGGCCGAGGAGGGAGACTAATGCCACAGCAGCAGCCAAAGGGCTGCCTGCGTGCGTTCTGAACTTCTCTCTCATGTTAGCCTCCCGCTTGATGAAATTCGTACCGGCCCAAACCGAATAGCTAGCGTACCCCGAGCCCGAAAGTCCAGCAAGCCTCGATTCCAGCCACGCCCGCGGAAGGCGCCGAAGGGACTCAAGGAGAAGCGCACAAGCCAAGTCCAGGGAAACCTCCCCGGTTGTCCTGGTGCGAAGCTCCAACGGTGACCCTTGGAGGCTGCAGGCCACCCCAGGCACCCGTTGGAACGCCGTCCCACTAAGGAAACCATCACGTTCAGCAACATTCCAGCCTCGATTCCCGCTTTGATCTTCTTCAGGTGGGGCTGATAGAGTGCACCTTTGTAGTGAACCTTGATGTCTTTACCCTTGACCAGCAATTGAATCTCAAACCGAACGACTGTGGGGCCGCAGGTAGCAAGAAGGGTAAGCAGCACGAGGGGAATCGCTTTCAGACTGGGCTGCCTCATTTCACGAGTTGGAAGTCGATGGGGAGAATGAGAATGCCGGCGCCGGAGGTTTTCCCGGGCACCAGTCGAAAAGAGGCCGACTTCTTGTCAAAGGAGACCGGACCCAGAACGCCCGCCAGTTTTGCATTCTTGCCGCCGGCGGACCAAGCTCCCACCGAGGCCTTGGCCCCAAACTTGAGCTTCTTTTCAAGTTGGCCCGCCTTCAGGAACAGAGCGTTGGAATCTCCCGACAACGTGGCCGTTTCTGCCTGGACTGCTGCCTTTTCTGCCTGCAATTCCTGGTACTTACGATCCAGTTCTGCCTGCTTCTGGGGATCAACCGGCTTGGTTTGGGTGGTCGCACAAGAACTTAGAAGAAGTACCCCCACCAGGCTGGGTAGCATACGGAACAACATCACAGGCCTCCGACACCGAGACGGTCACAGAATTGGGCACCATTCGGCTAATCCCGTTTCAATCGATATTCCTAAGAAACAATGCCCATAGCACTACGCACATACCTTCGCCGCCTACGCCAGCATCTGTCGAGCCTCCCCTGGTGACCCACCTGACCCCTCCGACAAGTAGGCCGCAAGATGTGATCAATCAAAAGGGGGGACCGGACCCTGGGCTACGGAATTGCTTGGTTGGGCAAGAGTCCGGGAGCCGCCCCGTCAGGGCGGATACGGAACCCATGATTCGGGGGAGGTCTCGGGAACATCGTCCGCAGGGGAGGTCCCGCTCACTGCTCCCCGGTTTGGGAACCGCACCCTTGTCCGCCTGTCGTGCTTGATCTTGGCAGCCAGTGTCAGCTATGGTGTGGGGGTTGTTCCGGACAAGTGACTGGTGCCGGCCAGGCCCCCCCCGAGGGCCGCCCCGGAAGACAGAGTAGCTGCCACCAAGAAGGTGTAGAGCCGGGGGGGACAGGTGAGCCGAAGCCCAAGAAGTGCCGATCCGGAGAAGACCAGGAAGGGGCAGCGCAAGCCCGTTGGGGTCTCCCCGCAGGCTCCGCCGCAGAGCTCATCCGGAGGGGCCATCGAGGCGCTACTTCTCGGAACTCCCCATTCCGAACGTTGGTTCCAGTCCATCGCAGATTCCACCTACGATTGGGAGTTGCTCCACCTTGCGGATGGCTCAATCGTCTACTGCTCCCCGTCGTGCGAACGCATCACCGGTCACCCGGCAGCGCGCTTCCTTGAGGATCCCGAGTTCCTGGCCTCCATGATGCACGACGACGACCGAGATGCCTGGCTGGAGCATAAGCAGTTTGCCACTCGCAGCGAACACCCTGAGCCCTCGGGAATCCTGTTCCGCCTAAGGCGCCCTGATGGGACCGTTTGCTGGGTCGAGCATCTGTGCCAGCCCGTGCGCTCCGAGGATGGTCAGTTCCTGGGCACTCGCTCCAGTAACCGTGACGTCACCCTGAGGGTCCTGGCAGCGCAAAGGGAAGAGAGTCTTCACCGGCAACTGGAGGAGCGGACCCGCGTTCTTGAGGAGAGCCAGATTGCGCTGCGTCATACCCTTAGCCAGCTAGAAGTCGAAAAGAATCGGGTCCGTGGTGACATCACCTCTTCCTTGCTGGAAGTCCTGCTTCCGTTGCTGGAGCAGTTCATGCTGCATGCGTCTCAGGTTGAATTGCGGCACTTGGAACTGCTGCGCAGCACGGTTCTTGACCTTGGCGGCGCCTTCTCCGCCACGATCAGCACCCCCCGATTCGGGCTAACGGCCCGCGAACTGGCCATCTGCAACATGATTCGCCAGGGTCTGTCATCAAAGGAAGTCGCCAGGTTCCTGCGTACGTCCCCGGAGACCGTAAGAACCCAACGC
>CAYTWV010000421.1:0-4404 GCA_964442235.1 uncultured Myxococcales bacterium
TGCCCTTCGCACATCGGTATGGAATCGGACAGTCCGCCGTGCTGCCGCATGCTTCCGGCAACTCGTCTCCTCCCCCGAACCGAAGCGAGGCCTCCAGCGCCACTTCCTTGGAACCCGCCAACTCGTCCAATACACGCTGCTTGCGGGTCACCAACTCCATGGCCGTGCGGGTCTCTGCCTCGCAATCCTTGTCGGCCGTCTGCAAATCGTATCCCGATACACTGGTTTCCAACTTCCCAAGCCGCTCCTCCAGCGCCGAAACCGTGGGTTCGTCCAGGGCCTCCCCCATTTCCTCGGCCGCTGCGATGCCCTTGCGAAGGTCCGCCACTTCCGCGTCCGCACCCCCAAGAAAGTCTGCTGCCCGCTGGAACGCCACGCAGCCCACGTTCATCTGCCCGCCATCCCCAAGCCGTTGTTCGCGTTTGGCCTCCAGTGCCTGGAACGCTCCCTTCATCTCTTCCAGTCTCAAAGAAGCCGCTTCCAAACGTTCCGGAAGTTGGTACAGCCGCTCCTCAAACCGAGTCGGCTTGCGGCATTGAGACATACAGGCCTGATACTCTGCCATCGCCGTCAGTGCGTCGTTCATCCGCACAAGTGTCGGAAAGTACTGTCGCACCGGCCTCATCCCGTCCATACAAACCGGGGCATGCCGGGGATCGCCCATCACCCCATCAATAGGCTGCGCCACCAACGGATAGTGCAGATTGCGGCTGGACATGTCGTCAACCACCTGCTGCTGGCCACCCAAAAAGTCGTGGAAGTCCGTGAAGATCCCGTCGCCCACACAGGCTTTCGCCGTCGAGAAGGGCCAGACATTGTCCTTCAACAATTCGGTCTTCACCGTCAGGCAGCTTGGCGTGATGCCGATGGCCTCAGCGACCCGAGTCAGCGCATCGACCGTGGCAGCATGCCACTCCCGGCACGCCTCAACGTGGGACCCTCGGCACAGCTTGGTGGTCTCCATGAATGATTTGATGATAAGCAGATCGTGCGCCAGATTCTGGATCGTCGACTCGCAACTCTTTTCCGTCTCCTCAATACGAGGGACCTTCGCCTCACACTCCGTAACGCACGCCTTATAGTCCGCCTTGGCCAACGCGGTCCCACTCACGGCAACCACGGCCACAAGACCCAGCGCAACGCCTCCAACCACCCTTTCAAGAAACTGCCTGCCAGACCACTTCATACCCGGCCCCTTAACTTGCCATGCGGGCACCTGCTCACCCACTTTCAATGGACTCATCCTCACCGCAAGCGACCCAACACCAGACGCTTGCGCCTGTTCCTTAAAACTCGCTGGGAGGGGAGATTATCTTATGGGGACTGCAGGTGCAATCGTGAATCGTGCAGGTGGGCTTGGCAAAAGGGGCCTAAGAGGCCGAGTTGAAACGAGATAGCGGGCCTAGTCAGCATGGTAGCCAGTTCGAGCGTGTGGAAGCCTAAACCCACTGCTCCGCCACCACATCTCCCGAGATTCCCACCACCACGGCCTTAATGGGGACCTTGCGTGTGGCACTGGCCGCTGCCGTCTGGGCCAGACGAAGGAGACCTCGGCAGCAGGGGACTTCCATGATGACCACCGTCAACGTATTGATCTGTGCGTCGTCAATCAGGGCTTTGACTTTCTGCTCGTAAACATCCAGACCGTCGTCCAGTTTGGGACAGGCGATGGCCAAAGCCTTCCCTTTCAGGAACTTGCCATGGAAATCGCCCATGGCGAAGGCCACACAGTCCGCTGCCAGTACCACGTCGGCATTTCGGTATTGCGGCGCCATTGGGGACATCAAATGCATCTGGACGGGCCAATGCGACAACTCCGACGGCACCGCCACTGCGGCCCCAGCCGTCTGGGCCGCTTCGCCCCTGGAAAACAGCGCATTCTTGCTGCCCGGACACCCGCCGCCACCGTGCACCCCCACGTGAAGCGAGGAAGCCGGCGCTTTTGGCAGCGCGGACGCCAAGCCGTGCCCATGCGCCCCGTGCATCATCCCGGCCAAAGCCCCCGCACCCTTGGCACCGTGAGCGGGCCCATGACCACCACAACCACAGGCGTCCGGCTCTGCCTGGACCGTCGTCGGATCCGGCAATCCCAGTCTGGCCAGTTCGGCCCGAGCGATAGACAGGTATTCGTCCTGAGCGTGATGTTTCAGGTGCAACAGGTGTGCCTCAACCACCGCAGGCCCCTGCGACACGATATTCGCCAAAACCTTCCTCTCGTCATAGGCCTCCGCCTCACGTTCCTCGATGGTGATGGCCCCCTCGGGACACTCGCCGATACAGGCCCCAAGCCCGTCGCACAGAACTTCGCCCACCAGCCGGGCTTTCCCGTCTACGATCTGGATGGCGCCCTCGGGGCAACCTGTGGCGCAAAGCCCGCAACCGTTGCACATCCCCTCGTCAATCCGAATGATCTGTCGTTTCATGGTCGTTCTCCTTCGTCTCTTGCGGGCCTCTCCTGCCCTTCACGAGACACAAACTAGGTCAAGTTCAACTCCCTGTCCTTGATCGCGATCAAGAAGCATCGCATTTTCTTCACGTGCTGGCATTCCGTTCGGAGGAAACATGACCCTGGTAGGAAACATGACCCTGGAATCTACTCTCAAGTCAGTCCCCCTCTTCTCGGAACTCTCACAAACGTCCCTGAGCCGCATCGCTACGGCGTGCAGGCAACGAAACCTGGCGCCAACCGACTTCCTCTTTTTCCAGGACCAGCCCGGTGAGCAGGTCTTCGTGCTGCTGCAAGGCACGCTTCGATTGCAGCGTTCAGGCCCCGATGGCCGAGACGTGGTCATAAAGACCGTGATGCCTGGCGAACTGTTCGCCGAGGTCATCCTGTTCGAAAGCCCCACCTACCCTGTCACCGCCGTCGCACTCCAAGAGTGCCGCCTGCTCTCCTTAAGGCGCTCTGACTTCCTCTCTCTGCTGGATGAACCCTCGTTCCGAAACGAGTTCATTCGAAGTCTGTTTCGCAAGATGCGATTCATGACCGGCCAGATGCAGTCCCAATTGGTGGAAGACGTGGGCCAACGCTTGGTTCAGTGGCTGCGGCAACACTTCGGACCCGGCCACACACTGATCGTGGACCTTCCCAAGAAAGAAGTGGCCCAGGCCCTGAACATCACCCCTGAAACCCTCTCCAGGACGCTTCTTAGACTAAAAAACGAGGGAACTTTGGTCTGGATCCGAAACCAGATTGTGTTCGGCAAGGAGAGCTAGAATCCCATAGCGCCAGATAGCCACACGCGGTTGCTGCGCCACGGGATCGGGTACCCACTCCCTCACGGTCGTGGCACTGACCAACGCACCTGAGTCGTGCCAAAGAGTGGCGGTTTCACGGGGTATCTTGTGCTACGGGGGTGTCTGTGCCACGACCGTCAGGGAGTGGGCGCACACATGCGTTGCCCCGACCGCTGCGCATTTTCTACTTTGGCTGGAACGTCAACTTCAGCATCCTATCTTGCTGTCTTCCAACAAGAACCGGGTACTTACCCTCATGGAACACCAAAGCCTTCTGGCCCATCATCGCGACACCCTCAAGCGGGGGGCTGACGCACCCATTGGCCCACCCTGCGGCCTGGCCTTGATTCTTCCCCACAACCGCCAACACCGTGCAATCACTGGAATAGGCCAGGGTTGAGTCGGCCATGGCTTCCAACGACCGAGCCTTTACCACGTTATCTCGAGACACGTAGTACTGGCCCTCTTTCAGCAGCACCCACGCAGCGGACTTTGCTGGCTTGCAGAAAACCGGAGCCGAGAGTCCCTCAACCCACTCGGCGGTAGCCCCGGTTCCGTCGGTCAAGCCCACCTTCTGGCCCTTCATAGCCACAAACCAGATTCCCGATTCCTGAGGCATGAAACCCACCTCGGAAACGGTGTCATAGGGCCCCAGCGCCTTGCCATCAAACCAGACGTAAACCGAACCGGCCCGTTCGTAAACGGCCGTAACATGGCGTCCGTCCGGGCTGAACATGACCGGCCAGAGCGTCTTGTCGTACCACTCGCTGGCAAGGTCACCCACAACCAGCTTCTGGCGGCCCTTTTCCGAGACTACAAATCCCCAACGCTCGCCAACCGGAGACGGCGTCACACTGCCGGGCATTACGGCTTCGTAGTTCGCCCAATTTGCCTCGGGCACAGGCCCAATGTAAGCGCCCCGAGCCACCTGCGCCCCCTTGGGCCCGTTGACCACACAAAGCCACTCTTTGGGGCCCAATACAGGACACGCACCCAGGGCAGGATCTCCTGTCAATACGACCTTTCCATCCACAACCAGCTCGGATTTGCCCGCCGTGGTCGCCGCATAGGCCATGTGCACGGAATCGGCAGAAAACGCCGGCATTTCAAGAACTTCCGAGTGTTTCCCAATTACTGCCCCATCCATCACCACCCACTGCTCGGTGC
>CAYTWV010000422.1:0-4390 GCA_964442235.1 uncultured Myxococcales bacterium
CGCACCACATCAAATTCATCGCCGAGAAACGTGCGGCGTTGTCGTGATGCCAGCCGGTCGGGAGGAGCGGTGGGCCAGGAAGGTGGAACGGATGACGAGTCCCTGGCAACCTAATCTGCGGGGAGCTTTGTCTTGATTGTTCGACTGAAGAAGGACCGCTACATGAGACTGCTGGTGTCTTCGATTGCACTCCTGTGGGTCGGTGCGTTGACTTCGGTTTCGGCGAGCGAGAGCGGCCCCTGGTCTGTCTCGTCTCCCCAGGGCAGCCTGTCCCTTGTTGTGGAGATGAAGGAGTCGGCCGGTTCGGGATCTGGGACGACCAGCCTTTCCTGCCGGGTGCTGATCGACAATTCCGAGGTGCTGCCAAGTTCGCCGTTGGGCATAACGCTCAAGCGGGCCGGACAGTTTACGGGGAACCTGCGGTTCGTCACCAAGTCCGCTGGCACCGTCAATGAGCGGTACGCAATGCCCGTAGGAAAAAAGAGCGAGTGCTTCAATCGGGCGAATGAGCTAGTCCTGGACTTCGCCAACGAAACGGGCGGGACGATAAGCCTTATTCTCCGGGCCTACGACGATGGTGTCGCCTATCGCTACCGAATCCACGGGACAGGCCAAGACACGGTGTTGAACGAGGACTCCAGTTTCCACGTCCCGGCAGGTTCCCAGGGTTGGTTCGCCCGCTACACCCAACCGCACTACGAGTGGTATTACGACGCCCACACGCACCTGACGGGGATCGACTACGAGGTTGCGGTCCCGGCACTGTTCCACACTCCCCAAGGTCGCTGGGTTTATGTAACCGAGGCGGCGGTCGATGGTACTTATGCGGGCGTCCGACTGAGGTTCCGAGAGGCGAAAGGCGAAATCCTTGCCTTCCAACTGCCCGAACAGCCTTCATCGACGTTGCCCTGGTTGACTCCCTGGCGGGTCGCCATCATCGGCAAGGGATTGGCGACTCTCGTTGAATCGACGCTGGTTGCCAACCTCAATCCACCCAGCGAAATCGCCGACACCAGTTGGATCAAGCCGGGCGTCGATGTCATTCCCTGGATGACCGGGCCGAGCAGCAACAACATGAGCTTCGAGAGGATGAAGCAGTTTGTGGATCTCGCCAGCGAAATGGGCTGGACCTGGATCGAATTCGATAATGCTCTGGCACTCGGAAATCAGGGAGCGGATACGCCGGACAAGTGGATGGCGCTCACGTGGATTCCCGAACTTGTGAGTTATGCCAGCAAGAAAGGGGTCAACGTCTACGGTTGGGATCATTGGCGGAACCTGGACACCCCGGAGAAGCGGGAGAAGATCCTGGGCTATTTTGTGAAGCATGGCTTCAAGGGGATCAAGGTGGACTTCCTGGACAGTGACTCCCAGGAGCGGTTCAAATTTCGGGAAACCATCGCACGGGAGTGTGGCGAGCGAAAGCTGATGCTGAGTTACCACGGGGAGACGATGCCCAGAGGGCAGCAACGCCGCTGGCCCCACATCGCCACCCTGGAGGGAGTCAAGGGAGAGGAGTATTACCTCTTCGAGTACGGCCCAACTCCGGCCTACAACGTGAATCTCGTCTTCACCCGGAACATCGTTGGGTCGATGGACCAGTGTCCGAGTGGCTTCGAGTTGACCGGCACGCCGTTTTCCCGGAGAACCACCTCCAACGCCCATGAAATGGCGTTGGCCGTCCTGTTTGAATCGGGCTGGCAGAGCATGTCGGTAAGCCCGAAGAGCATGAAGGACAATCCCGCCAGAGGCTTCTTGAAAAACATCCCGTCAGCCTGGGACGACATCCATTTTGTGGATGGATACCCCGGCGAGTTCGCTGTCCTGGCTCGCCGCAAGGGCCAGGACTGGTGGTTGGTGGGCATCAACGCAGGCAAACCACGGGAGGTGATTGTTCCGCTGTACTTCCTCAAGCCTGCCACCTACAAGGCCAAGCTATACCATGACGCTCCGGCAAGCTCGACAGTCGGTTTCGACGTGAGCGTGCAGAACTGCGGCGGCGTGAACGCAGTCCTCTGCTGGATCGAGCTTTGGTCCACCGAAAAACCGGCCAAGAGCCTTGACTACAAGCGGCCGAAAGGCATGACCGATGCTCCCCTGGGCTACCACCTCGTCGCCGTGGACGATTGTGGCGACCAGGGCCATCAGCCCGATCTGATTTCTGGTCAGCATTGGAGCTACAGTGCGACGGAAGTCCCCTTGGCCGTGTGTGACGAGAACGATCCTGCCCGCACGATCAGCTACAGCGAGAGTGCGATTCTTTACCGCTTCGCCGATCTCAGCCAAGCCGCCCGCTACAAGCTGCGGGTCATGTACCTTTCGCACAACGAGAACCGTTCCCAGAGCTTGTTCGTCAACGGCCGGGAACTGCATGGCAAGCTCGAACTGCCGAAGCAGCAGATCGTCTGCCGGGAATTTGATCTGCCGGGCTCGGACTGCAGGGAATTGCCGTTGGCAGCCGTGAAAACGAGAATAGCAGTCGATGATGTAACCGTCGATTCGGCGAGTCCGCTCAAGGTGTCGATGCCAGCCAACGGCGGCTTCGGCGTGAAGCTGGAGGGAAGCGTGAAGGAAGTGCAACCTCGCTGAGATGGAAATCCCTCTGAAAAACATTGCGGAGCCTGCGTCCATGTCCGTTGACACCAAGACCGTCCCAGGGCGTCGAGAACTGACCTTCGCATCGCTCGATGAAGTCGTCGCCGATGCCGAGACACTGGTCGCATCGTCCAACACCAAGATGCTCGGCAATTGGCCGTTGAGCCAACTGCTCACGCACTTGGCGACGGCCATCAAGGGTTCCATCGACGGTTATTCTGCCAAAGCTCCCTGGCTAATTCGGCTCGTCGGGCCATTGATGAAGCGACGGTTTCTCAGGCACAAAATGTCCCCCGGCTTCAAGTTGCCCAAAGAAGTGGAGGTCGGTTTCTTTCCGGCCGCTGCTTCACCCCAGAAAGCCCTCGAAGAACTTCGGGCGGTTGTGGGCCGCACCCAAAATGAGCGAATGACTGCCCGGCATCCCATCCTGGGCAAGATGACCCACGAGGATTGGACCCAGCTTCACCTACGTCACGCCGAATTGCATTTGAGCTTCGCCGTCCCAGGCTGATCGTCCTGCTTTGTAAGGCCCGCCCTCAAGCCCCACGCTTGGCAGCTTCCACGAAGTAAGTCGGGTCGGCTTTTCGTTGGCCACGGTGGGCCGTTGAAAGCGGAACGGGTTTCGGCATGGCTGGGAGGGGTTGGCAGTGGTTGAAGTTCCCAACCACGGTCGGCCCGCCCTCACCCGATCTCCACCAAGTCCCTCATACAGAACTTGGCGGCGACTCCTGCCTGCCGACAGATTTCCAGGAACGGCCGGACCACATGTTCGTCGGCCACCTCCTTGGGCAGCCGCCAACTCCCGCCCCGCCAGACCGGCCTGCCCGGAGCACACAACGCACTGTACAAGTCACGCAGGGCGGTCATGGTGGCGGAAATCGGGCGGCCACGAGGCTGAACGATCTTCACCGGCGAGTAGACGACGTGCCGAGCACCCACCTCACGGGCGAAATCCACAAGCTGCTCCAGGTCGGTAATGGTCTGTGCCTCGGTGAGGCCAACATCGGCCATGCTCGGCTTGCCCTCCAGTTATTCGTGTAGGCGGCCCCTCGGGAGTAAGTGACGGTGACACGAAAGAAACTACAACGGCCAATGACCACGGCGACGGACCCGGCCCCGGTGATTTATCGCGATGCCTTGATGCGGACCCTCTTGGTTGTGGAACACGCCGGCGGCTTGTGGCTGGTCCCCAGGCTGCCCGGCGGCTGGTCTGCCCGGTTCGCAGGTGAACAAGAGCCGAGAGCATTTCATCACGCTGGAAACGACCCGGCAAGTTATCGAGGCTTGCCCCGATTACGAATGGCGGTTGCTGGTCGCCCTGAGTCGCTACGGCGGCTTGCGGTGCCCCTCGGAACACTTGGCCCTGCGATGGGATGGCATGGACTGGGAACGCGACAGGATGACCGTCAACAGCCCCAAGACGGAACACAACGAAGGCGGGGCAAGCCGAGTTGTTCCCATCTTCCCCGAGCTGCTGCCCTATCTGCGGGAAGCCTTTGAACGGGCAGAACCTGGCAGCGAATACGTCATTGCGCGGTATCGGGCCAAGAACGCGAATCTGCGGACCCAATTTGAACGCATCATCAAGCGGGCGGGGGTGGAACCGTGGCCGAGACTATTCCAGAATTTGCGGGCGAGTCGAGAAACGGAATTGACGGCAGAATACCCCCTGCATGTTGTTTGCCAATGGATCGGCAACAGCCCGGCGGTGGCCCACGCCCACTATCTGCAGGTGACCGAAGCGGACTTTCAACGGGCGGCCGAAAACAAAGGGGGGATATTGCGGGCCGGGGTG
>CAYTWV010000423.1:0-4344 GCA_964442235.1 uncultured Myxococcales bacterium
AGGGCACCGAGACCCCTGCGCCCGTCAGGGCCATCACATATTCGGACCGGACCAAGACCTCTGCGGCCCGCTCCAAAGCCAGCTTTGTCGATTCGTTTTGTTTGGTGAGGTCCACCAGCACACCCTCCAAATCGGGATGGACTTCCTGTCGCTGAGCACCTTCCACTAGATTCTTCCCGTCGGGCCGCCCTGCTCCAGCATCGCTATCAAAGAGGAATAGGGACTGATAATGGGCCGCCGGCTTCGAATCAACTGCAGAGCGTCCTGCACCGGCATCAACCGCCGCCGCACAAGAAAAGCCAGCAGTACGCCCGCAGACCGATTAATGCCCGCCGTGCAATGCACGTAAACTCGCCCGCACTCGGTCAACAACTCTTGCAACTCGTCCAACGCTTTGGGTAGATTCTGCACCAGGTCCGAGGGGTCGATGTCCCGGATGGGGCAGCGGCGCAAATCAATGCCATGTTCCAAGGCCATCTGGCGAATCGATTCAAATCGCAGCCCCAGCACCGCCAGGTCTCGGTCTTCCTGAAGAGACAATACCCCTCTCACGCCCAGGCTCTTCAGCAGGGCCAGATCCTCCTGGGTCACCAACTGACTTCCCATGAGCAGATCCGAAGTTATTATGGAAAGGTCCAACACGTGGTCTCCTCGCAAACCTGAGCAACTTTGGGCCATTATGGCAGCATCGGTCAGCGGAGACAACGGCAAAGGCAGGAACAATTTAGTCTCCCATGGGCTTCGCCTACCCGCGTTGCATGAATCGGGCGCGCCCACTCCCTTACGGTCGTGGCACAGACACCCCGGGGCACAAGTTCCGATTCTTACCACACAGGAAGCTATTTCGGGGCGGGGAACTGGAAGATCACGTCTCCGGGGCGAACCAGGTTCCCCTCTTCTCGGGCGATCTTCTGGTCCAGGCTATGGGTGTTCCAAAGCGCCTCAATCAGGTGGTCCAAACGCCGATTCTCTCTGCGAAGCTGGTCCTCCCAGCGCAACTGCTGGTCCAACTCCGTGCGCAGCGTATGCACCTTGTCGTCGGCTTGCGAACGGGCCAGAGAAAGCCCCAGCCCTCCGATCAGGGCCAGAAGAACGGCAGGTACCACAAAGGGGGAAATCAGTCTGACGATTCGCAACACCATGGGTTCTCCCTGCTAACGCACTGCGCCCTCACTGGGCACTTGATAGGACTAAGGAGTCTTCTTATCCCCGGCCACTCCCTTGATGTTGACACCTTCCAACAGAGTGGGGGTAATCTCCGGGGCCATGACCACTTCAACCAGTTCTTCCCGTTCCGGCAGGCGGAAGAGGACTTTTGCCTTGAGCACATCTACCACAAGTCCACCCTCGACGCCAAGACGGTCTCCACGATGAATCACATGCATCTTGCCGTCGGGGGCCTCGATGAAGGCTTCGGGATTCGCCACGCCGGTCATCACGATGCGGACCAGATACCGGTTCAGCGGGAAGGCCGTCAGCGGGTCCTTGGGAACCAGGTCTCCCGGCTTGCCAGGACCGGTCGCAGGCTTGCTGCCCGGAGAATTGATGGCCTTGAGGATAGAGTCGATATCGTTTTGAGCCTTTGGCTTGTTCTCGGCCTTCTTCGCACCGTGGTTCACGGGCTTCACGCCCAGTTTTGTGGCTTTGCCCACCGGCGCATCGTCCTCGGGCCCCTTGGGGGTCAGGTCCAGAAAGATGTCTCGAATGTTGGCTCCTGCCATGGGGCCACCCAGGTCCGAGCGAAGGCCTTCCAGATGGGCCATGAAGTGAGGCATCACGGCATCCCATTCAGGCTTGGCCACAGGCGTGAAGGTCTTGTCCTTCTTGGACGCGGGAGCCGCTGCGGCAGTCTTCTTCTTCTCTTCCTTCTTCTTTTCCTCGGGCGGTTTGTCCCCGCAGGACCAGGAACTGGCGATTCCCAGCACAAGAAGAAGGTTCAATGTATGGCGAAACCAAGAGGAATTCATCTAATCCCCCCCCTATTTGCGTCGTTTCTTGATCGGGTCAACGGCGGTCGGGTCCACGAAGAACGCGTACCCCTCTATCACGAACTGAGCCAAAACGGTGGACTTCGGCTTGCCTCGCTTGTCAGAGAGGCTCAGCACGTCGCCGGCACCACTGTTTTTGGCCTTCTGCGCCTCTTTGTCTTCACGCTTATCGAACTCGATTTCCATCTTCTTGATATTGACCAGCCGCTTGTCTGGCTGGGAGATCAGCAGGAAGAACTTGGCCAACTGAGGAAAGGACCCGGTGACCACGTATTCGACGGGGTAGCCGGTGTAGCCCTCATAAGCCAGGCCGGCATCGGGTTTTTTGCTGACCACTCGCAGACCGGACTGAATGGCATCGCCTTCCAGGCTGACCATCAGTTCCTTAAGCCGGGGCTCTTCGGGGATGATCTTGCGGTTTTCTTCACTCTTTTTGAGGATGGCAGCGTACTGCTTTTTCATGTCCTCAAGTTTCGTGTCACCAGCGAGTTTCTCGTACTCCTTCAGTTCCTTGTCGGCCTTCTGGTATTGAGATTGGCTGGTCTGGATCTGGGCATCGATGTCCATGATCTTGATATAGTAGAATATGCCTGCCAGAACTGCCATTCCGGCAATAGCCAGGATGACCTTGTGCTGAGGCTTGAGCTGGGACAAGCTCTTTGCGTCGTTTGCCATGGCTACTCCTTGGCCTTCTCGGCAGTTTTGCCGGCGTCTTTCTTATCCGCAGGTTTCTCTTCGGGGGCCGGCTCCGGGGCTTTTTTGCCGGCTTCCAGGTCATAGTTCAGCCATGCGTCGATTTCGAATTCCAACACATCGACCGTCTTGTTCTTGCCCCCGGCGCCCTTCTTGAATCCCGCTTCGCCCAGTCGGATGTCCTGGAGGAAGATGCATGCGCTGAAACGTTTGAAGACTTCGTTGAAATCCTCGTGGGAGATCGCTTTGCCCGAAATGATGAGCCGGTTGTCCTTGTCCTCGGCGATGCCGGTCAACCAAGCGTTGTCGGGGTTCCACTGAGGATTCCAGCCCACTTGCTCCTGGGTTTGGCGTTCATCCAGGGCGGAAAGGGGAGGCGTGTTCATGGCATAGGCAAGATAAGAGAGAAGATTGCCCGGGCCCACTTGGCCATTGCGCAGGTTGTCGAAGATTTTGGTTTTGGTCTCTTCGGCGTCCATGAGCTTTTTCAGCTCTTCCTTTTCCTTCTTTTCTTTGGCGATGGTCTCCACTTTGGCCACCGCGTCTTTGCTCATGCTCTGTTGTGTTTGCAGCGCCTGGTCCTTCACTTCGGCCCAATAGAGCAGAAGCAGGATTTCCAGGCCCAGCAGCAAGATGTAAATCAGCAGAATCGGCGCCCCCGAGGGCACCGACAGCTTGCGCTGCTTCTTCTTAGAACTGTCGAGTAGGTTTATGCGGATCATTTCTCCGACCCCCTCCTCAGCGCAAGGCCAACTACGACGCCCGCAGCAGGAGCCATACGCTGCAACAGGGCGATATCGAAGCGCCCGGCGTCGATGAGCACGTTCTTGAACGGGTTGACCAGTTCCGCAGGAACCTGAAGCCTGGACTCCAGCAGTCGCAACAGAACCGGGGTCTGGGCGCCGCCTCCAGCCAGATACACTCGGCTGACCTCTTCACCCACCGACGTCGCCTTGTGGAATTCCACGGAACGCTGGATTTCGGTCACCAGGGTCGTTGCGACACGTTCTGCCAACCTCTGCACCTCACGGAACACCGAAGAACTGGAGAGGGTTTCGCTTCCCCCCACCTTGTAGTGCTCGGCTTCTTCGTAACTGACGTGCATGAATCGTTGGATTTCTTCGGTCAGCACCCCGCCGCCCATGGTGATATCTCGGGTGAACTGGGTGATGCCGTTGGCGATGATGTTAATATTGATGATCGAGGCGCCGATGTTGATCAGGCAAATGGTCTCGTTGCCAGGCAGGCTGTAGTTCCATTCGAACATGTTCTGCACGGCGAAGGTGTCGACGTCCATGACGGCCGGCACCAGACCCGCTTTGGTCGCTACCGAGACGTAATCGTTGATCACGTCCTTTTTGGCGGCGACCAGCAACACATCCATCTGCCCTTGCCCCGCTTTCGGATCCAGAATCTGCACATCCACGTTCACTTCTTTGATGTCGAAGGGGATGTACTGTTCTGCCTCCCAGGCGATGGACGAGTCCAACTCGGCCTGACTCATCTCGGGCAGGGAGATCTTTTTAATGATCACCGAGTGCCCCGAAATCGAGAGAGCCACGTGTTGTCCCTTCAGTTTGTTCGCCTGAACCAGATGGGCTAGCCGATCCTGGACCTGGGCGAAGTTCATCGACCTGCTCAAGCACCTCTGGGTACCGGTCAT
>CAYTWV010000424.1:0-2873 GCA_964442235.1 uncultured Myxococcales bacterium
ACCCGAATCCTTAACCGCAATACGAGCACGACCATGGGCCCCAACAACCCGTCCGATATCAGCGTCTTAAGCCTGCTCCTTTGTTACAAGGGCAACTCCACCAAACTTGAATCCTGCCACGCCAACGAAAAGACGGTGCTGGAGCAAGGGGAATAGGTCTCTGTCTTCGATCCCGCCCTGCGTACGAAACGAGAGTGTTGGAGCGGACCCGGGGCGGCCCTTTAGGCCATAATCCGCCACGCTCTGTCGCTTTTTTCTGTTTTGTCCTTGACTCCGCCCGAAATAATCAGTATTCAGAGTCCGAATTCCGATTTGAGGGATCAAATGCGGTCGGTAATACGGTTTTCGGAAGCGGCGAATTTGGCGGTCCATGCGTTGGTCTGGATGGTGACCCAGTCAGGCAAGCGTGGCGGGGCTGCATTTTCGGCGGCAGAGATGGGAAGTGCCCTGGGCGTTTCACCATCTCACCTGTCCAAGGTGCTGCAGGGGCTGTCTCGAAAGGGGCTGGTCCGAAGCGTGCGGGGATTGAAGGGTGGCTTCAGTCTGGCCGTGGAACCCCATGAGTTGACGTTCCTGGCGTTGGTCGAGGCTGTGGATGGACCGCTGGAGTTGGGCGGCTGCCTTCTGGGGAATCCGATCTGTGCGCCGGGGATGTGCCGACTGGCACCGATGCATCGGGCGGCGACGGAGTTAGTGGTGCGAGAATTGGGGGCGATTACGCTGGCGAGTTTTGTAGCGGGTGCGGCGCCGAATCAGGTTGGTTCGGACGGTGTAGCCCGGACGGAATAGGGACGGGTAGGGCGGCGGGTGCTGCCTGGCCTTGGTCATCCCGGTTGGAGGACATCATGTTTTGTTGGCAATGTGAACAGACTGCGAAGGGCGAAGGATGTGCGTCGTTTGGTGTGTGCGGGAAAGATCCCGACACTGCATCGCTGCAGGATGTGCTGGTGGAAGTAGCCAAGGGGCTCTCCATGTACGCTCATCGGGCTGGGGAACTGGGCGTGCGCAACCGCGAGGCCGACCTGTTTGTGGCCGAGGCTCTGTTCACCACGGTGACGAACGTGAATTTCGATGTGGACCGGCTGGCGCAGTGGGTTGCGCGGGGCGTGGAACTGCGGACCAAAGTGAAGGCCGAATATGAAGCCGCTTGCGCCAAGCAGGGCAAGAAGGCCGAAGTTCTGGGCGGGCCTGCGGCGTTTGTGCCGGCCAGCGACAATTCCGGTCTGGTTCGCCAGGGCGAGGAGCGCAATTTCGAGAACTTCTTCGAGAAGCGCAGCAAGGACGTCGTGGGTTTGGAAGAACTGGTGCTGTACGGACTGAAGGGTTCGGCAGCGTATCTGGATCATGCTCACGTGCTGGGTGTGGACGATGACGCCGTGTTTGCGTTCTTCCACAAGGTTCTGGATTTCCTGAGCGTGCCCCAGTCTGTGGACGCTTTGGTTGGCATGGCTTTGGAAGTGGGCAAAGTGAATCTGCGGGTCATGGAGATGCTGGATCAGGCCAACACCAGCACTTACGGTCACCCGGTTCCGACGGCCGTCCGCATCACGGCGGTCAAGGGTAAGGCCATTCTGGTTTCGGGTCACGACTTGAAGGACTTGGAACTGCTGTTGAAGCAGACCGAGGGTAAGGGCGTGAACATTTACACCCACGGCGAAATGCTGCCGACCCACGCCTATCCCGAGTTGAAGAAGTTCGCTCACCTGGTGGGTAACTACGGTGGGGCGTGGCAGGATCAGCGGGTGGAGTTCGAGAGTTTCCCGGATGCCATCCTGATGACCACGAACTGCATCCAGAAGCCCAAAGAGAGTTACAAGGCCCGCATCTTCACCAGTGGCCTGGTTGCATGGCCGGGAGTTGCCCACATTGCCGACGGCAATTTTGCCCCGTTGATCCAGGCCGCTTTGGAAGCCCCCGGGTTTGCGGAGACCGAGCCCGAGAAGACCATTCTGGTGGGATTTGGCCACAATGCGGTATTGGGCGTGGCGGACAAGGTCATCGAGGCCGTGAAGTCGGGCGCCATCAAGCGCTTCTTCCTGATTGGCGGATGCGACGGGGCCAAGCCCGGGCGCAACTACTACACCGAACTGGCCCAGAAAGTGCCTCAGGATTCCGTGATTCTGACCCTGGCCTGCGGCAAGTTCCGATTCAACAAGATGGACTTAGGCAACATCGGTGGCCTGCCCCGGATGCTGGACATCGGCCAGTGCAACGACGCCTACTCGGCGATCCAGATTGCCGTGGCGTTGGCCAATGCGTTCGAGACCGATGTCAACAGTCTGCCGCTCTCCATGGTGTTGTCCTGGTATGAGCAGAAGGCCGTGACCATTCTGCTGACCCTGTTGCACCTGGGAATCCGCAATATCCGCATCGGACCCAGCCTGCCGGCGTTCTTGACTCCGGCCGTGGTCGGCGTGCTGCATGACAAGTTCAGCTTGATGGCCGTGACCACCCCCGACGAAGACCTGAAGGCCATTTTCGCATAAGTTCCCCTGCTTCCGGGTCTGTCTGTATTCCCTCTCATCCCCATCCAGCGCAGATTCCCCTCTCATAATCCAGAGATTCTATTGAGCCGTGCCTCGCACAGTCCTTGAGCGACGGTTGCGTGCGTGGTAGCCTGGACCCCGGTCTGTGAATGGGGGAAAGGGAAGATGGATCTGCATGCGCTTAACGACTTTTTGCGATTGTCTGCGGCACTGAATTACCAGCTCAGCGCCAGTTCGGTGGGGGAGAGCGCTGAACTAAGTATTATTACCAATAACCACAAGGTTAAAGAGCGTGAACGGCGGCTTCTGATCCAGTCCGTGCAGTATCTTAAACTGGCATATGGAAGTCGAAGGCGCAATCTGGGACCCATGGCCGTGCTGCATCCC
>CAYTWV010000424.1:2883-4343 GCA_964442235.1 uncultured Myxococcales bacterium
GGCCAAAGCGCAGGTCCACCTGGATGTGCTGGATCTGCTGGCCTGTCTGATGCACGACAAGCTCGAAGACATCACGCCCAAGGATCTTGGGGCCGCCCGATGGAGCGAACTGGAACAGCGGTTCCGGCAGTTGATGACCGCCATCGATCCGGATGGCGAATTGCAGTTTCAGAAGCGGCTGGAGTTACTGACTCGGGGTGCCAGCGGCCAGACCTATTACGGGTACGTGGGGGATCTTCTTCGGCAGAGTGTGGACCTGCCCGGGGTGATTCGAGTCAAGCTGGCGGACCGATTGGACAACACACTGGATCTGCACATTGACCTTGAAGATCCTCTGGAAGGGGCCGACTTCTACCATCACATGTTCCAGTGTCTGTTTGTGGACAGTTATCCGGGCTTCAAACCGTCGGTGCCGCATCCGCCGCAAGGTCCCATGAACGGTGCCCGCAGGCTTTACGAGTTGTTCAAGAACACTCTGTTGCTGACTCTGATTCGGCAAGAGCAGGCGATTAAGGGCGACAAGACGGCCCTGGTGCTGTTCAACGCCATCGCCAGAGCCAGCCGTCGAGAGGCTCAGCGAATCATCCTGCACATCTTCGGGTACCACCTGACCAACACGAAGCGGCAGAGGCGGATTCTGGCCGAAGCGATGGATTATTGCCAGACGGGGGGCATCAACAGTGTAACTCGGCCGGCCACACCTCGACCTCTGGATGGATTGTTCCTGCAACGATTTGAATCGGGTAACCACGACGAGCGGGCCGCCAAGCTGCAAGAGCTTTACGAAAACAAGCCGCTGATGGCCGAAGCTGCCGTGGCGTTTGTGGTGCTCTTCACAAACTATCTGAACGACCCCAAGTTCTATATCAAAGGGATCTACCCTGACGGCATCCGGGCCGAAGAGTAGGACGACAACCTAGAGGGCTGGCATGAAAGGGGGGCAGTTCCGCAAGCTGGCGGAGGAGAGCCTGCGCCACTATGGGGATGACCCTTGGTTCTTCCTGCGAGAGCTGGCCCAAAACAGCCGTGACGCCGGTGCCAAGAACATCTGGGTCGAAGCGGACTGGACGGCTCAGACCGAGCGATTGTTGTTCGAGGACGACGGGTCGGGCATGACGTTTCAGGTGGCCCGTTCCTATCTATATCGTTTGTATGCCTCCAGCAAAGAGAATGACGAGACCTCGGCCGGCATGTTTGGCGTGGGATTCTGGTCGGTGCTGCGATTCCGCCCTGCCAGCGTTCGAGTCGAGAGCCGTTGCAAAGGGGAAGCGTGGGCCATTGAACTGGACGAAGGTCTTGAGCCCAAACGTGTGGAGCCGGCGCTGGCCCATGATGGGACGTGTGTCATTCTTGAACGCCCGGCGCAACACGACACGGAAGAGGCGCTGCTGACAGAGGTCCGAGAGGGAGTTAAGCGCACTTGCGGGCATTTGCGTGTGAAGCGACGCCGGGGTCAGGTG
>CAYTWV010000425.1:0-4324 GCA_964442235.1 uncultured Myxococcales bacterium
CACGGCAGTGGCCCAGCGCACCCCCTCCCTCACGGTCGGGGCACCGACACACCGGGGTACCGACGCACCAGCGCACCAATTACCACACCCGGCAGAGCATTCCCTTCAGATAACGGCTTTCGGAGAAACTTAGCAGGACCGGATGGTCGGCGTCTTGGGACAGATACTCCAAAACCTGAACGTCCCGGCCCGCATCCACCGCTGCCGTATGGACCAGATGCTGGAACAGTTCGGGACCCACGGCGCCGGAACACGAGAAGGTGGCCAGAATACCGCCGGGCTTCAACAGGCGAATGCCCGACAAATTGACGTCTTTGTATCCACGAGTGGCCTTCTCCAGATGGACCTTGGTCTGAGCAAACTTCGGCGGGTCCAGAACGACCACATCAAAACGTTCGCCCTCTTCGTAAAGGCGGCGCAACAGGGGCATGGCGTCCCCCTTCAAAAACCGACTGGGCGCCAGCGACAGGTTGTTAAGCTTCAGATTTCGCTCCACGGCTTCCAAGGCAGCGGCCGAACTGTCCACGTGTGTGACGTGGGAAGCTCCTTGCAATCGGGCGTGCACCCCGAATCCACCGGTGAAACAAAAGGCGTCCAGCACGCTGGCCCCTTCACAGCACCGTGCCACTCGCTGGCGATTCTCTCTCTGGTCCACGTAAAACCCGGTCTTGTGCCCTTTGGGGATGCTCACCAGGAATCGAACGCCGTGTTCCAGAACCTCAACCTCTTCGGGAGGTTCCTGGCCCCAAAGCACACCCACCTCGATGCCCAAGCCTTCGTGGTCCACCCTGGAAGCCATATCCGAGCGTTCGTAAATCCCCTTGGGACGCAGCAATTCGGCCAGAATCGCCGTAATCAGCTTCCGTTGGCGATCCATTCCGAAGGTAGAAATCTGCACCACGACCTAGCCGGCAAATCCGTCCACAATCAGTCCCGGCAATCCGTCCGCCTCGCCAAACACCCAACGAATGGCGTCGGTATCTCCAAAAGCAGCATCCAGGCGGTGCTGAATGGCCCGGCGCAGCTTCCGTTCGAACAGGGCGGGCCCGACGGGCTCCTGTCGGTCGAAGGTCAACAGTCGCACGACGATTTCGGAGTGAGGGTTGGCATATCCACGGCCCAGGAAGTTCCCCGCCTCGTCCACCACATCGACGATACACCCCGGCTCCAAGCCGTCGGGCACCTGGACCAACGCCCCACGAAACACCCACGGATGCCTGTAACGAAGCGGCGCCTCTTTTCCACGTTTGATGGTCAGCACCGGGAGCACATTGTGCAATTCAGACATAAATTCCTCGCTACAGATCCTGGTCCCAATCCACCGGAATCGTTCGGAAACGGGCCACTCCCGGCAGCTTTGAAAGCGGCTTGGCCAACGACGGGTCGCCCAACACGACCAACGTCTGCCTTTCGGGCTTAAGCACGGCTGCCAGCGCCGCACGGGCTTCATCGGACGTGACGGCTCGAACCCTGTCGCAGAAGGTCTCCAGATGGTTGTCCGGTTTTCCGGTGGCGGCCATGTGCAACAGTTGCTCCAGCCTCGCCAAAGGTGTGTCGACCATGAAGGGGAACTGCTGGATCAAGAAGCGCTTGGTGAACTCCATATTTTTGTCACCGGCCCCCTCGGCGACCAGCTCCGTCAGCATCTTCAGCGACAGCTTGATGGCAGGCACCACATCGGAGTTTTTGGGTGCAAACCGCATCTTGAAGCTGCCGCTGCGGCGCCCGGCCATTAACGTGGCAGAGACCCCGTACGACCAGCCGCGCTTCTCCCGAATTTCTCGAACCAGCGGCGACGTAAAGGTGCCGCCAAATCCAAGGACGGCCAGACGCAATGCGGTTAGCAATGGACTTGGTCCCGGAATCGCCCGCTGGCCAATGATCACTTGCGCCTGACTTCTGGATTCCCGGGTCACCAGCAAAACGTCCAGCCCCTGGATCCCCGAATCACCCAGTTCCGGCAAAGCCTGCGCCTGACCCTCGGGCAACTGCTTCAGCAGCCCCGAGAAGTGCTGGTCAATTTCCGACGCATCACAGGTTCCGGCTACGCCAAGCAGCAGCCGATGGGTGGCGTAATGCTCTTCTCGGAATCGGCGAATCTGCTCCACCCCAATCTTCTCTACCGACGATCGGTAGCCCCGAATGGGATGACCGTATGGGTCGCCCGAATAGAGGCTCTGGCCGAAAAAGAGGCTGGCGGCCGCTGAATCGCTGTCCTTAAGATCCGCCATCTCTCCGTAAAGCTGGTTCTTCAGACGCTCCAATTCTTCGGGGCGGAAGTCAGGCTCCAGGAAGACCTCCCGAATGATGCCGGCCAGTCGTTCCAGATAACGAGTGGGACACTCAAATCCGAAATGGGCACTCTCCACGCCGACGTCCGCCGAAGGCGAACAGCCAAGGAACTCCAGCTCTCGAGCCAGCTCCTCACGGCTTCGTTTGGCAGTGCCGCGCAACCCCATCTCTGCGGACAGATGCGACAGCCCCTCCAGGCCCACCGGATCCAGCGACGAACCCGCGGGAAAAGACCAGGAGGTGGCCACAAACCCCATGCTTCGATTGGGCACATGGAAGGTCCTCATGATTCCACCTCCGCCACACTTCCCCCAGAGAGCACATCCACCCGTGTGGGCTTGGCTTCGACCAGGTACCGATTCACACACTCCACACATTGTTCTGCGGTGACACTGGACACCCTCTGCAGAATCTGGGTCAGTTCCTTCCAATCCCCCAAGGTGGTCTGCCAGTGCCCCAGCCCCCGTGCTCTGCTTCCCACGGGCAGCAGCGAACGGTGGAACGCCATCTCGACCCGGTTCTTGGCTCCCTCCAGGTCCAACTCGCTGACACCCCGTTTTACAAACGCACCAAGAGCCGCATTCAACTCGTCCACCGCTCGATCATGGGGGGTTGTAGGAGCCAGATTGAGTTGCATCTCCAGCACACCGGCCATTCGGAACGGAGCATGATAGGCTACCAGGTCGGTCACCAGTTGCAGTTCGTGAACCAGCCGCTCCCGAAGGAAACTGCTCTCCGCGGACCACAACAACTCTGATGCCACACGCAGTACCGTGGTATCGGCATGTGCAGCCGAGGGCCCCTCGTACATCAACATCGACTTGCCCACAGTCACGGGCAATTCCATCTGCTTGAATTCGCCCATTGGAGAACGCTTACGCAGTCTGGGCAGCGGCGCTCCAGTCCCCCGAGGGATGGCCCCATAGAACCGGTGGGCCAAGGCCATCAGTTCATAACTGTCCACGTCGCCACAGACACAAATCAGTGCGTTATCCGGGGCATAGAATTTCTGATGGAATTCCAGGCAGTCGTCCAGGGTGATGGCCAGGATGTCTCGCATCCAGCCAATGGTGGGATGGCCGTATGGATGATTGCCGAAATGCAGTCGGTACAGCACCTCGGAGGCTTTGCCCTCGGGATCGTTGTCCACGCGCAGCAAACGTTCGTTCTTGACCACATCCCGCTCGGTGTCCAATTGGGCCGAAGACAGAATCATGTTCTGCATTCGGTCCGCTTCCAACTCCATCACCAGTGCCAGGTGCTGCGAGGGCAAGTTCTCTTTGTAGTAAGTCCAGTCCAACCAGGTGGCAGCGTTGGTCTCGATGCCATGCTCTTCAAGGATTCGGTCGAACTCCCCGGCCTTGCGATTTCGCGTCTCTTTGAACATCAAATGTTCGAACAGATGGGCCATGCCCGTCCGCGTTCGCCGCTCGTGACCGCTGCCCACCCGAAACCACGTCTGATACGCGGCTACCGGCGCTTGCGAGTCCTCCCAGACCAGGAACTGCAGCCCGTTCTCCAACCGAAAATGGTGAATCTGCTGCTCACCGACCGTGCGTGAAGCCAGCAGCCGACAGCCAGGAGGAAGCAACTTCCCCTGCAAACGTTTGTTCATGCAATCTCCTCGGACAGGCATCCCGAAAGCCGTGCGACCAGTTGATCCAAATCCTGGCGTCCCAGATGATTCACAGCCAGTAACGGAAGTTCCACGATAGGGAGTGACAGCCGTTGCTTCAATCGCCGAATCTGGTTTCGTTGAAGTTCATCGGCTTCGTGAAGAATCAGCCCCTCGGTCAACACCGAATAGGCCCACGAGAATTCCTGACTGGCCCTCGCCGCCGCCACACAGTTCTTCAACACATCCACTTCCGAATGGCCAGACTCCACCGAGATGCGTTTGTTGGCCACAACCGTGGCAACGGGCAGCCCGCGCTCCGTAAGCCCTTTGTGAAGTTCCAGCAGTTCGTCCACCGGCAACTCTTCAGGTGTGGTGGTAAGAATCAGGCCGGTTCGAGCCGAATCGGTCAGAAGG
>CAYTWV010000426.1:0-2224 GCA_964442235.1 uncultured Myxococcales bacterium
CCCACACAGACTTCACGCAGTTGCGCTCGATCATCATGTGGCTTCGAGACGGCCTGGGGCGTCTGCACGGGTTTTCGCCCCCGCCGGGTTTCCAACTGTTGTATTGGGTCCTTTTCAAAATCACGGGTCCCAATCTGGACGTGGCATTTGGGTTTGCCGTGGTCATGGGTTCTGCCACGGTAATGCCCGTCTATGCGGTCTCGAAACTGCTGTCGGGGTCGGTCTGGGGCGGGGTTCTTGGCGCTTTGGCGTTTGCCGTCTATCCCCCCGCAGTCGTGTTTTGTAATGGTGTGGCAATGGAATCGGGAGCGGGGCTTTTGCTGGCGTTGAACGTCGCTGCGTACCTGGTTTGGGTTCGGGGTGGCGGGATTCTCAGTGCCGTGGCCTACGCGCTGAGCATGGTGCTGTTTGTACAGTCCAGGGGCGAGGGACTGGCACTGGGCGGATTTGTGGCCCTTGGCCAGTTGATGATTGCCGTGGATATGGGCCAACTTCGCCGACTGCTGCGGTTCTGGCCCATCTGGCTTGCCGGGGCCGTGTGGGTGGTGCCCTTTACGGTGGCCTTTCTGCAGAATTCAAACCCTGCCGAGGTGGGGGAGTTTCGCCGCCAGTTGATTTCACAGGCAACGATTGCGGTGGCCATGGGGACGGTTGTTACGGCCTGGGCCCACGGTGTCCGCAAGACGTGGCGCTGGGCACATTTTTTGGGACTTGCCTGGATGGCAGCGATGGGGGTTTGGGCATGCAGTCTGGCCTGGACCGTACTTGAAAGCAATGCCCTGTCGGAACTCTGGTTCTCCCAGGCGCGAACGCTGCCCGAATTTCCCTACGTTACATTCTATGGCCTGCTTCCAACCCCAGTTCCGCACTTCTTAACGGGTGTGGGGGTCTTTCCCATAGCGTTTCTGCCGCTGGCCCTGCTAAGCCTGCTGCCCAAGAAATCCGAGGGTCGGCTTCAGGTCTGGGTGGCACCGATTGTGATTTGGGCCCTTCCCCAGTTTGTGGACACATTGCTGGCAGGAAGAGCCACGGGCCACGTGGTCATCGAAGGATTTCGATATCAGGTGCCGCACGCCGGTCTGGTTGCCATTGCCGTGGGTACCGGCGCATTCCGACTTCAGGAATTGTTGGCTGGCCACGCTCCGTCCTGGCGCACTTGGGCCACACGCCTGGCCGTTTTCACGCTGGTTCTGGGTCCCTTGGCTACCCATCAGGCTGTGATGACCGACACGGTGCACAACATCCAACGAGAGTTCCTGTTTCTGGACAAGGCCCTGGAACAGGATCCCCCCGGGGCAATCATCGTGGTTCCGGACTTTAATGTCCGGGTTTATGGAAGCGGGGATCAGGGGTTGAGTGTGGCCGAACGCTTCCGAGTCGAACACTTGCTGTTTGCCATGTCGGCCATGAAAGGACGCACGGTGTCCGTCAGGCAACTGTGGAAGGACCGAGCGGCGCTGCAGAGGTTGCGACGGGACGTTTTTGTCTACCTGGGCCAGGATTGTTACCGCCTGAATGACCCGATGACCGAACACCCATGGTGCCAGTGGGCACGGCAGACCCAGGGCTTTACTGAATTGTCATACCAGACCATTCGTAACAGGCGCTTTTGTGGTGCAGGCATCGAGTTGCTGGGGCCCCGCACTCCCACTCTGGACCTGGGTTGGTATCGGGTCACTCCCGAGGGCATTCGGCGTTGGATCTACCAGATAGAAACCCATCCGGTCGCTATTCCCGATGCCCCCGGCGCACCCTTGCCCACGACCTCGCCATAGAATTGACACACATTATGCCCCCAAGTATGCTGGGCGGCTATGTTCGGGCCGGGGTCCAGAATTTCAGGGGTGAAGAATGAGACGTGGATTGCGATGGAAACAAGCCTGTGTGGTAGCCGGAATCGTGGCTTTGGCCTGGGCCTGCGGCTCGGGTGGAACCACCGGTGACGACGACTATGTCGGGGACATCATCTACGTTTTTGACAACGGAACGCCCGACTCGGGCAAGCAGGACGCCCCCATCCCCGACCTCCCGGCTGACCAGCTAGAGGAAATCGCCCCGTGTGTCACCCAGTGTGGCAAAGAGTGCTGCACCGCAGGCCAGGTCTGTCTGGCCGCTGAGACCTGCTGCACCCCCAACTGCAACGACAAGTGCATGGGCGGAACCGATGGCTGCGGCACGCCCTGCCCCACGGTCCCCGAGTGCAACGGCTGCTGTACCGAAGACA
>CAYTWV010000426.1:2234-4291 GCA_964442235.1 uncultured Myxococcales bacterium
CCGAAGACAAGATATGTAAACCTGGCACGTTCAACGAATTCTGCGGCAAATCGGGGCTGGCCTGCCAGCAGTGTTCCGGTGCCATGAGTTGCCAGAACAGCATGTGCAGCAACAGCGCCTGCACGCCTGTATGCGAAGGCAAATGCCAGGGAGTTCCCGACGGATGTGGCGGGGTCTGCGCCCAAAGTGACTGCGACGGGTGCTGCAAACTGGATTCCGGACAGAAGGTGTGCCTTCCCGGCAATACCGCAGCGGCGTGTGGGAAGAACGGGGCGGAATGTGATACCTGTGATGAAGGCAAACTATGCACGGGTGGTTTGTGTGGATGTGAACCCAGTTGTGCCGGCAAGTGTGCGGGCGCCGACAACGGCTGTGGCGGCATTTGCTCGGTGAATAGCTGCGACGGGTGCTGCACCGCGGAGAAGAAGTGTGAGCCAGGATTGGCCCTGACGGCCTGCGGCAAGGTGGGAAGCACGTGCGAAGTCTGCACGGGCGACCAGACATGCAAAGAGAGAGTCTGCACGGACAAACCCTGCGAACCGAATTGCACGGGCAAAGAGTGTGGCCCCAATGGCTGCGGCGGCAATTGCGGCACCTGCAGTGGTAGCGGCATCTGCACCGAGTTGGGAACCTGTTGCACACCTCAGTGCACGGGCAAATGCCACACCGCTGATAATGGCTGCGGCGGGACGTGCTCGCAAAATGACGTGTGCCCTGGCTGCTGCAGCACCGATGGAATGTGCCAGGCGGGCACCACCTTGACTTTGTGCGGCAAATCCGGCGGGGCCTGTGACACATGTGCGGGTCTGGAGCAGTGCCAGAACGGTATCTGCCAAGAGCCCTGCGTTCCGAATTGCACCGGCAAATGCCCCACGGCCGATGACGGCTGCGGCGGCAAGTGTTCGGCCAACCCCGTCTGCGAGGGCTGCTGCGACGTGAACGGCACCTGCCAGGTGGGTACAAGCACCGTGGCATGTGGCAAGAGCGCCTCGGCCTGCAAGGTTTGTATTGCGGGCGAACAATGCGTGAATCAGGTGTGCGCCGTCGTCTGCACCCCCAACTGCTCGAACAAGTGCCCCAATGCCTCCGACGGCTGCGGCGGAACGTGCTCCTCGAACCCCGCTTGCGCCGGGTGCTGCAGCAACGGATTTTGTATGCCCGGCAGTTGGACCGACCTGTGCGGCAAATCGGGCCAGGAGTGCAAGGCCTGTATTTCCCCTCAAACCTGCTCAAATCAGGCGTGTACCCAGAATTGTGTGCCCAACTGCACGCTGAAGTGCGACGGCGAAAGCGACGGATGCGGCGGCTTCTGCGCCACCTGCGACATCGGATACCTTTGTGTCTCGGGCGTGTGTGAAGTGGACGACACGGGCACGACCTGTTCCGCCAACGCTCACAGCCGCCCAAGCGCCGGCGCTGCCATTCAGGTCCTTGCGGCCTTGCTGGCTCTGGCCTCCTTGGCGGCCTGGAGACGACGAAGTTGAAGCAACCGCAAACGAGGCTCCAGACACTCCGCACGCAAAACCGGGCCCTCTGGACCCGTTGCCTGGCCGTGCTGGTTTGTGCTGCGGCCTTTTCGTGCGGCCCCGCTGCGTTGGAACCCCGCAAGGGCCTGGCTCCTGACGGCACGCCCCTGTGCGTTTTTGAGCCCATCCAGTTCGACTTCGACAAGACCGAGTTGAGTCCCGCCAACAGGGCAATCCTTCGCAACAACGCCGACTGCGCAAACCTTATAGGACTTCCTCTTGTGGTCACCGGTCATACTGATTCTAGAGGAACGGCGCAGTACAACATACAAAAAGCGATGATTATGGCTCAAGGTGTTTGCGCCGGTCTGGTTCAATTTGGTGTCACGGTCCCGTTACGAGCGGCCTCAATGGGTGAAGATTCCCCCCTATGCACCGAGCCCACCGAGGCGTGCCGGCACATGAACCGCCGGGTCGAGATTGCCATAGACCCCATGCGTTGACGCCCCGTGCCTTCGCACCGAAGCGGCCTGCCAGGCCAACTGGATAAACCACCCCTTGATCCCGCCTGCCCCCTGTCCCATACTGCGT
>CAYTWV010000427.1:0-4291 GCA_964442235.1 uncultured Myxococcales bacterium
TCGGCTACGCCTCGCTCAAGGCGCGCCCCCAAACCCCCAGGCAAGCTGGGGGCTTGTAGCTACGGGCCTCGAGAATTGCGAAGGAAGCTAGCTTTAAGATTTTTACTTATCGGTATTTAGGCGTACCTAACTGGCCGTGAAGGTATACCCGCCTCAAGTCCCCGATTGACCGTTTTCTAGCGAACGTACACCGTTTTTATGTTTACGAATTCCTTGATTCCGTAGTCGGCCAGTTCCCGGCCGTAACCCGACATCTTAATGCCACCAAAGGGCAGGCGCGGATCGGATCGCACAAACGAATTCACGAAACTGCATCCCGCCTCCACCAACTCGGAAGCGATGCGTTCGGCTCTGGCCACGTCTTTCGAGAAGACCGCCGACCCCAGACCAAATTCGCTGTCGTTCGCCACCGCCACGGCCTCCTCCTGTGAGTCCACCGGAATAATGGTGGCCACGGGGCCAAACGTCTCTTCGTGGTATGTAGCCATGCCCTTCTTCACGTCGGTCAGAACCGTGACGGGATAGAAGGCCCCGGGGCCCTCGGGAATCTGGCCACCCATCAGCAACCGTCCGCCCTGTGCCACCGTTCGCTCAACCTGATCATGCAGCCCGTCACGCAGGTCCAAACGGGCCATGGGGCCCAAGGTGGTATCCGCCGCCAGCGGGTCGCCCATCTTGAACTTTTTCAGGGCCTCGACGAAGTGTGTTTCGAATTCTCGGACGACGCTTCGAGCCACGATGAAGCGTTTCGCTGCGATGCAGGATTGTCCCCCATTGATCATTCGAGGGGTCGCACACGTCTCTGCGGCCTCTTTCACGTCGGCATCGTCCAGAACGATATAGGCATCGCTGCCGCCCAACTCCAGAACACACTTTTTCAGCACGGCGCCCGCTGCCGAGGCCACCTTCTGGCCCGCCGGGGTGCTGCCCGTCAGGGTGACCGCCGCCACGAGGGGATGCTCGATGACGGCTTTAACCCTGGCGTTTCCTAGAATCAGCGTTGCGAAGAGGTTTTCCGGGAAACCGGCATCCACAAAGACCCGCTCAATGGCCAAGGCCGATCCCGACACGTTGGAGGCGTGTTTCAGCAGGCCCGCATTGCCCGCCATCAGCCCGGGGGCCGCAAACCGGAACACCTGCCAATGAGGGAAGTTCCACGGCATGATGGCCAGGACAGTTCCCAGGGGGTTGAACGTGACATAGGATCGGGTTGCTTCGGTGGGGATGGACTCTGAGGCAAGGTGCGTTTCGGCCGTGCGGGCATAATACTCACAGACCGACGCCGACTTCTCGATTTCGCCCCGGCCTTGGGCCAGCGGCTTTCCCATCTCGTGGGCCATCAGCAGCGCCAACTCGTCCTTTCGGCTGCGAAGTACCTCGGCGGCCCGAAGCATCAGCGCACTGCGGTGGGCAAACGAGGTCTTTTTCCACTCGACTTGCGCCCGATGGGTGGCCTGAATCAGGGCCTCTACTTTGGCATCGTCATATTCTTCATAGGTGGCAACCAATTTGCCGTTAGCGGGGTTGGTGATGTCGAATTTCATGGGGAACCTCCAAGGGGTCGTTTTCGGCCCGCATTATTTAGGGACTGCGCACGGATTGGGCAAGGGTTGAATCGAACCGAAGCGAACGGTTGCCGGTGGCCCAACTCACAGGCACAGACAGTTGCACTCCCCGGTAAAACATTGGCACACACCAAGGAAACCGTCCCCGGAGAGGAAGCAGCTTAGCCAGCAATCCACTTCGTTGACCTGGCAATTGGGAGCATTGTTGCATGGCGTGCCCGCATCGCCATTGGCGCTGCAATAAAGCAATGTGGTTTCGCCATCACATTCTCCGTTCCACGTTAGGGTTCCGCATGGGTTGGGCGGCTGGCACACGCCCGATGCACTGCACTCATTGCCGCCCGTGCATGTCCCGCAACTGCCGCCACAGCCGTCGCTGCCACAGTTCTTGCCTACACAATTCGGCAAACATTTGCACTTGCCAGACTGGCAGGCAAATCCAGGGTTGCAGGTCCCGCAACTTCCCCCGCAGCCGTCACTTCCACAATCTTTGCCGACGCAGTTGGGTACACACTGGCAAACCCCGCCCTGGCACCCGTATCCAACCTGGCAGGTTCCGCAACTGCCGCCGCACCCGTCGTCACCACAATTTCTTCCCGAACAGTTGGGCTGGCACATACACATGTTGTTCTGGCACTGGAACCCGGCGCCACACGTCCCGCACTGCCCGCCACATCCGTCACTTCCACAATCTTTGCCCACACAGTTGGGGGCACACTGGCAGATCCCCCCCTGGCATACGTATCCCAAGCCACACGTCCCGCACGACCCGCCGCAGCCGTCCGTTCCGCAGTCCCTGCCCACACAGTTGGGCTGGCAGACACACTGGCCACTCTGGCATGACGTCCCCACCCCACATGTGCCACATTGGCCTCCGCAGCCGTCGCTGCCGCACTGCTTCCCGTCGCAATTCGGGACACACACACACTGGCCTCCCTGACAGGAGTACCCAATCAGACAATCGCCGCAACTGCCGCCGCAACCATTGGACCCACACGATTTGCCCACACAATTCGGAATGCAGACACATTGCCCGGCCTGGCATCCAAATCCGGCCAGGCAATCGCCGCAACTGCCGCCACATCCGTCCGAACCACACACCTTGCCTTCACACTTGGGCAGGCATTGGCACTGCCCGTCCTGGCATCCGTATCCGGCCAGGCAGTCCCCGCAACTTCCCCCGCAGCCGTCGCTTCCGCACTGCTTTCCGTCGCACTTGGCCAGGCAAACACACTGGCCACCCATACAACCAAACCCCGCAAGACACTCCCCACACGTGGCACCACATCCGTCGGGACCACAAGCCTTGCCGTCACACTTGGGCAAACAGACACACTGGCCTGTCTGACAGCCGTACCCAGGCAAACAGTCCCCGCAGGAGGCCCCGCATCCGTTGTCGCCGCAGACCTTGTCCAGACACGTTGGCACAAGCGGGTTCAAGGGCTCACAGTCGAACGTGTCCCCTACCCCATCGTTGTCGTCGTCGTCGTCCACGCAGTTGGCCAGGCTAGCGGCATCCGTGTCCGTAAACCAGTTGTCCGCCACACCATCGCAGTCCTGATCCAAACCATCACACTGCTCGGGCCCCGGAGGAACCCCTTCGCAGACTTCTTTGCCCTCTTTGCAGGTCAACACGCCGGGGCAGTTGCCAAACTCTGAACTGACCAGGCAATCGCCTCCCTGCCAGCCCTCGTCCACCTCACCGTCACAATCGTCATCGTCCCCGTTGCATACCTCTGCCACAGCAGGCGCCACAGAGCAGGGCCCCATGGCGTCTGCCATACAAGCCCACGTCCCCTTGCAGGTTCCGAATTCGTTGCTGACCTCGCACCAGGTCACGGCCTGCAGCAACGCCAACCGCTCGTTACACGTACACTGCCCCGTCACCGGAACACACTGCTTGGAAACGATGCCCTCTACGCTGGTTCGTTCCTGACACTCATACCCGTTGGGACATCCGCCCGACTTGCAATCACTTCCGCAGTAGGCGCCGCTAGCCCCAAATGGCAGGCACCGAGCCCCAGAGTCGGCCCCGGCAGTGGCCTGGCACTCAGAACTGGCCAGGCAAGGACGACAAAGCCACGAGTGCCGCGGCAAACAGAAGAACTGGACGTCCGGACCGCCCCCCAACTGCTCACAATCCCACCCCTCGGGGCAGTCGTCGGTGCACGGCGCAGCGCAGACCTTCCCCTCGATGGAATCGACACAAACTTCATAGGCACAATCCGAATTCTCCTGGCACGGACACAATAACCACCCCTCGCCGGGCGGGCACAATTGCGACAAATCCAGATCCTGAAGCCCATCTCCGCTCCAAAAATCCGGCAATACGTCATCGAATCGGTTGTCCTGGTTCCACAACTCTTTCCAGACATCCACCTTCGGCACATCCTGCCTGGGCGTGGTATCCTCGGGCTTCGAATCGGACAAATCCTGCCAGGGCAGAGTGTCGCCCGTATCTTCCGCCGAACCCGCCGTGCTTCCCGCACCACAGCCGGCACTTAACCCAGCGACCAGAAGCAGAAACCACAGGCAACTCCATCCGTGTCGTATCATGGGCACCTTACTCCTGAAGCAATCACTGGATTTGGGGCACTATCGGGCAACGAGTTTATGCTGAAGCCAAAGAAATTCCAGTGGAAAGCGCGACGCGGTCCGACACGTCCGACACGTCCGACAGGTCCGACAGGTCCGACAGGTCCGACAGGTCCGACACGTCCGACAGG
>CAYTWV010000428.1:0-4276 GCA_964442235.1 uncultured Myxococcales bacterium
TTTGTCTTACAAAACTAATGAAAATAAGCTTTGCACTTGGGGTTTATAATTTTCAGGAGATGATTTTGTTGCTGATGCTGTTTGCTTTTCGATATTATTTGGTTGACATGCGAACGCTAAACATGATATCGTCAAAACTGCAAAGCAGCGATTGTATGAATAAAGAAAATGTTTCATTATTTGTTACTTTGTTCTTTCTGTTGTGTACATTACCAATTGTTGTCTAAGTGACCAGCACTGCGCAACTGGCATCATGGCTGATCCGAATCCCTGCACCTACGACAAGTGCGATCTCGTGACCCGGAAGTGCTACTTCCCCGTCATCGAAGAATGCTGCACCGGCGATACCGCTGGCGAGTGTGATGATGGCAATGCCTGCACGGCGGATTCCTGCGTTGCTTACTCCTGCCGTCACGTTCGGGCCTACGCAGGCTGCTGCCAGGTCAAGGAAGACTGTGACGATGGAAATGAATGCACAAATGATTTATGTGACCTGAACAGCAAGGCCTGCGTATTCGAACCAAATTACGAGCTTGATGGATGCTGTGGCAACCAGCTCGACTGTAATGATGGGAACTCGTGCTCGAACGATTACTGTATCGGCAATAGATGCCAATATAACAATATCGAGCAGTGCTGCACGACGGATATTGAATGCGCGGATGATAATATTTGTACCTGTGATAAGTGCGTTTACGGCAGTTGCCGCAACCTGGGACCGAGCACGGCGACCTTCGGCTGTGGCCTCCCTCCCATTTGCTGCAACAGCGCAGCGGATTGCCAATCGGACAATAACGCATGCACCCTGGATTCGTGCGTGAACAACAACTGCGTTTACGTGCCCATCGACCCGTGTGCAAGTCCCCTTCCGTTCATTGAGACCTTTAATGCGTGCTCCAGCGACCCCAAGGGCTGGAAGTACGTCAGCTTCGGCGCTCCGGCCAACCCCAACTGGCGCTGCAAAGGCCTTGGCCCGTTAGGCCCCGACGTCCATATGCATTTCGACTGGCTTCCGGAAATCACGGAACCCTTCAGTACGTTCCTGGTCACACCCGCCATCGATGGTTCCACGGCGCCCGTGGCCACCATTCAGTTCGAACGTATCCTGGACTTCTATCAGGGCTCCGTGGATCTGGGTGTTTATGTCGTAAACGATACCGCAGACCCCGTTGGAGTCATTACCGATGCCGACTCCTTCGTTCCGTTGTCTATTGAGTCTTATGTGACCGATGCTGCAACGGACCTTGTCTCGTACACGATCTCCTCGCAGTTCCTGTCAAACCGCATGTACCTTGGTATGCAGGTGGCATCCTCACAGTCTTATAACCTCAGTTACTTTGAGTTGGACAACCTTCGCGTTTGCGCAGGTCGCAGCCCAGAGTTCACCACAGTGGCTCCGGATCAAGTTGTCAGCGTGGGTCAATCTAACATCGCCACCTTCTACGTGCGCGATACCGATGCCAATCAGACCATCACGGCTACAATTGCCGAAGGGCCCTCCTTTGCAACGGTGCTCTCTTCTTCCTATGACAACACCAGGGCCGAGTGGCGCATTCGCGTAAAACTGGCCCCGACCCTCAACTCCCAGGCCGGCGACCACAATATCACCCTGCGTGTCACCGATGGATGCCTTGAAGACTACGTGACCCTCCAGTCCAAGGTGCTCCTCTCCAGTGGCTATTTGGTCTGGAAGGCGCCGGGAACGCGCACCAGTCACGCCGACGCGTTGGCGGCTGCTATCACGGCCAACAACCGTGCCGTCCAAATCGTGGACAGCTTGGCGGTGTTCCCTGACTTGACCGGCTTCTCGGGTATTTTCGTGACCTTGGGCGTCTATGGCGCCAAACACGTGTTGACCGAAGCCGAATCGCTGCTGCTGGTCGGGTATGTGCGCGACGGCGGTAAGGTGTACATGGAAGGCGGCGATACGTGGTCCAACGACGCTCCGACCGAATTCCACAGCCGTTTTGCCATCGTCGGAATTGATGACGGTGTCCAGAACTATCCTGGACCCACAAACGGAAAACACTTCTGCTACGGCTTGAACTACACCGTGTCGGGTGACTTCACGCTGAATAACTTCGTGGACCGCATTGACTACGCACTGGGCAAGGGTGCCATTCCCATCATGCGGGGCAATACGGGCGATCATAGCCTTGCCGTGGCGTACGCACCCACTACCGCTCTTTATCGAACGATCGGTGCGTCGCTTCCCTTCGCCGCTTTGGTCAATGGCGCAAGCACCCGCAACGCCTTGATGGCCAAGTACATCTACTTCCTGGAAAACGGCTTCCCCCCCTGCTCGCAGGCAGAACACTGCGACGACAGTCAACTCTGCACCATTGATACCTGCGGTGCCGATTCCAAGTGCGTCAACGAAGTGCAGACCAATTGCATCCTGTGCGCCGATGATACTCAGTGCCCCGATGATTGGGCTTGCCGCGTCGCCTCTAAGGTGTGCACCAAGATCCCGGGCGATCGGTTTGACTCCGATGACACACCCATCAATATCTCGGCCCTGAATGCCAATACCTACATAAGCACCATCTACATTGGCGATGGCCAGTTGGTGAAAGACGTTCACGTCAAACTGCAACTGGAGCATGGGTACTCGGGCGATTTGCGCGTGACCCTCACTCACATGGGCAAAGCCGTCACCCTTAAGACCAACGATCCGACGGCCTTTGAACCCAATCACTTCTTCACCTACGACTTTGGTCTCCCGGTCTTCTCCGGCTCGGCTCTTAAGCTGGATGCCTACAATGGCATGGCCATGGTGGGCGACTGGACCTTGACTGTCCAGGATACTGCCCCTCTGTCTGGCGGGCGTTTGCTGGGCTGGAGCCTCTTCATCGTCTACGACGTGCCCCCGTGCAGTGCGGCCAATCCGGACGTTTGCGACGACCAGAACGTCTGCACCATGGATAGTTGCGATACCGTCGCCGGGTACTGTGTCTTTGAGGAAAACCTTTGCACGGATTTCGAGGCTGGAGAACCCAACCTCTGCACCACAGACTCCTGCGACCCGACCGTCGGCTGCCTCCATTCCGTCAAGGATTGCGATGATGGCGACCTCTGTACGGCGGATTCCTGTGACACCCTCACCGGTGACTGTGTGCATCCCAAGGTCGAACACTGTGTGAAGCCCTGCGCCAAACACTCCGAGTGCGGCTTCGACGACTACTGCGAACCCATCACAGCGAAATGCACCCCCATCCCCGGCGACGCCTTCCACACTGTTGCCTCATTGCCCATTGCCATCCCCGACGATGGCGTGGCCAGCGTGCAAGACACCATCACCTCCACCTCCTCGGGTCATGTGCTGGGCCTTTATGTCAAAGTGTTTGCCAAGCACCCCTACCGTGGGGACTTGACCCTGCGCCTGACCAACGGAACTCACAGCCTCTATCTGCAGAACCAGTCCGGCGGTGCCTTGGACAACGTGGATGCCGTGTATGGCCTGGTTGAAGGCCCCGACGGCCCCGGTGCCTTGGCCGCATTCGGGGGTGACCCCGCATCCGGAACCTGGACCCTTCAGGTGAAGGACTGGGCCACGGGCGACTCCGGTACGCTGGACTACTGGTCCATTTATGTGGTCCGCACTATTTGTTTCAAGAACGAAGACTGCGATGACAAGAATGCTTGCACCGTAGACCAGTGCGATTCGCTGACTCCCGGTGGCGTTTGTAACAACGTGGCTCTGAACTGCGACGACGGTGCATGGTGCAACGGTACCGAAACCTGTAACCCGCTCTCGGGTTGCCAGGCCGGAACGGCACCCATCCTTACTGACAACGTGGCGTGTACCACTGACTTCTGCGATGAAGTCACCAAGACCATTAAGCACACTCCTCAGAACACCCTGTGCGACGACGGTCAGTGGTGCAATGGCCCGGAATCGTGCCACCAAGCCATGGGCTGTCGCCCGGGTCTGGCTCCCGAGCCCGAGGACGGTATCCCCTGCACGACCGATTTCTGCGACGAAATCGGCGACACGATGCAGCACGTACCCGCTCACTCGATCTGCGGAAACCTGAATTTCTGCGACGGCGAAGAGCAGTGCGATGTTCTGATGGGCTGTGTCCCTGGAACTCTACCGGTTCTGGACGACGACCTGGATTGCACGCTGGATATGTGCGACGAAAACCTTAAGGCAGTCATCCACCTGCCCAACCATGGTCTGTGTGATGACGGTCGCTGGTGCACCGGCCCCGAACACTGCGATACCCAATTGGGTTGCATGCAGGGTGCTCCCGTGGAAGTGGACGATGGGGTG
>CAYTWV010000429.1:0-4271 GCA_964442235.1 uncultured Myxococcales bacterium
CTCCGCCGCTGGTGACAGCCTCAATGACCCAAAACGAACCCGTCGTCGAATTCCACAGCAGGACATCGGGCATGGCGTCGCACAACTCGATGGCAATTCCGGCCCTCTTCAGGCGCACCTTGGCCTCAGCGGGGATCCGGTCGCCATCCCCGTCATCGACGTACAAGACCTCGTAGCCCGGCAGGAAGCCGGGGGCATACGTGCCGACGGCGGACCGGATCAGGTCCAAGTGTTTTGTGTCAACTCTAAGTCGCGCATCCTCAGCAGCCTTGGCCTGCATCTCGAGACGGTGCCGGACAGAATCAGAGGCGATCCATTGGCTCACACGCTCGGCAAGAACCCCCTCTGGAGCCATCAGAACCTCAACGAAGTCAGTGCCCAGCCTGTACCCGGAATTGGACGACTTGGCGATGGGATGGCCGGCGATGAAGACTCCCGATTTCGTCAGGAGCATCGCCGGCTCGATGGCACCAACCTCCCGGAGAGGCTTGATCCAGTAGTCCCTGCCCTCCCGGTCCAGCTTTCGCCCGTCCCGCTGCAGGATGCCCACGTGACAAGCGATATGGGCCGTCGATGCCCCATCGCAGAAGCGAAGGCCCTTGCTGGCCCCACTGGGGAACCAACTTGGCGTCTGGTCATCCAGGAGCGCGTACACCGCGTCGACGATGTCTGGCGACGACCTGTCTATCATGGTCAAGACTCGCTTGACCCGGTCCTTGGCAACACCTTGGAACTGGCCCGGAACTGGCTCCCGCCCCGCCCGCACTGCCTCATCCCGAATTGCCCGAACTCTCTCTTCAAGTGCCATCCGCCCACCTCCAACCAGCCCGGATCTATCACATGCACTTGAACATGTACACGACGATTGAGCGGAGATTTCCAACCCGGGCAGGGGCCAGCGCCGTTCCACCGACTCCCTGAGTCCGGGCGAACGCCGTCGGCTGACCCGCACGATGCCAGGGCTGGAACGGAGCCGACCGGGCTTTGAGAGCGGTTGCGACCCTTTGAGGGTTGGCCGTGATTCTCCAGCCACACGCGGACTTCGACGGCCTCCTGTGTCGCAGCCACATGTAACTTGCGCTGCCGTGGCCCCTGGCCGATGCTTCCACCATGGACAAGCTATCGCTTCCGCTACAGTTCCTGCTGCTCGTGTTCTCGGGTTGGGTCAACCGCCAACAGGCAGACGTCATCGACTACCTACAGGAGGAGAACCGCATCCTTCGAGAGCAACTCGGTGGGCGTCGTCTCCGTCTGACCGATGACCAGCGGCGCCGCCTGGCCGTCAAGGGCATGGCTCTGGGCCGCAAGGTGTTGCGCGAAATCGCTGGCATCGTCACGCCCGACACCATCCTCGCCTGGTACCGCCGGCTCGTGGCGCGCAAGTACGATGGCTCCAAGAAGCGTGGGCCGGGGCGACCGTGTACCAAGGTCGACATCGCCCTACTCGTGGTCACGATGGCACAGGAGAACCCTACATGGGGCTACACCCGCATCGGCGGAATGTTGAAAAGTCTGGGCCACCTAATAGGCCGCAACACGATCAAGCGCATCCTGCAAGACAACGGCATCGAGCCAGTACATGAGCGGAGTAAACGAACACCCTGGAAGACGTTCCTCCGGGCCCACTGGGAAGGCATGGCAGCGGCCGACTTCTTCACCGTCGAAGTGCTGACGCTGGCCGGGTTGGTCCGATTCCACGTGCTGTTCGTCATCAAGCTGAAGACGCGCAAAGTGGAGATAGCAGGGATAACGGCAACGCCTTGCGAGGCTTGGATGAAGCAGATTGCCAAGAGCCTGACCGATGCGAGCGACGGCTTTCTGCTCGACATGCGTTACCTGATTCTCGACCGGGATTCTCTATACACGGCAGCTTTCCAGCACCTGCTCGCAGAAAGCGGCGTGAAGCCATTGCGGCTGCCTGCCAAAAGTCCCAATTTGAACGCGTACGCCGAGCGCTTTGTGCTCTCAATCAAATCCGAGTGTCTTGGGCGGATGGTCCCACTTGGTGAGCGGCACCTGCGCAGTGCCATTCAACAGTACATGGAGCATTATCACGAAGAACGTCCTCATCAAGGGATAGGCAACGAGATGATCGCACCCTTACACAAAGACCTGGTCCGGACCGGCCGAGTGCGCCGCCGTGAGCGCCTCGGTGGGATGCTGAGCTACTACTACCGGGAAGCGGCGTAGAACCCCCGGGCAGCTTGGTGTTCGCTGGCGGGGGCGGAGCGGGATCTAACGAAGATCCACGGTGGTCTGGTGACCTGGCGGGGGCCGCTGGCGCCGCTGGGGCTCCTGATTCCTCCTGCCATGACATTGGCCTCGTCGATGCAGGGGGGACCGAGGGCAGTTGCTGCCTTGGGGTGCCAGGCCCGCGCAGCGTCGCGGCTGTCGACCAGTTCAAAACTGCGCCAATCGAATGGCCTCGGGGCCGCTCTGCGGGCGGGAATGGCACGCGTTTGAGTTTTGGCACAGCACGGGGTCCATGGGAGCTTCTCGAGTCAACACCTTTGACGCTGGTGGAGACAGGGCAAAACCCGCAGGAGAGCCTGGACACAGGCCGAGATGGGCGTGAAATAGTTAGTGATTTCGTGAGGTTGCAGCCCTTCGATGCGCTCACTTCGTGAGCTTACTCAGGGCACTCGCCTCGGCCCACGGGGAGTGGCCTGCCACGAGCGAGGCCCCCTTGGGGGCCGAGTCGAGTGGTGAGGGGGGGAATCGAACCCCCGACCTGGGGTTTATGAGACCCCCGCTCTAGCCGTCTGAGCTACCTCACCGAGACGATTTCAACAGCGCGGGACGGTATCCGCGAATGGGTTTGAAGTCAAGCGATTTCTAAGGGGGAATGCGGGCGGGGTCAATTGACTTTGATCGGGGGCGGATGTAGTGTGGCGGACGTTCCAGGCCGGGTCGGACCGGGTTGCGAAGCGAGCCAAAGGCGAGAGGGACATGCTGAAACAGTGGTGGAATCGGCGGCAGCAGAAAGCGGAAGCGAACCGGGTGTTGAGCGCAGCGTTGAAGTCGGTGGGCAAGAGCCGCCGAAAAGGAGACGTGGGCGAACCGGTGCTGGCCAAGATAGAGCAGTCGGCGGCGGCGTTGAAAGAAGCGCTGGGTCGAGCCCAACTGGACACGTCGGAGTTGGAGCGGTTATCCAAACGTCTGGAGGTCGAGTGTGCGCCCCTGGGCACCTTCGGCAAGAAGAGCGAGTTCTGGCAGTATGCCGAGTCCATCGCCTGGGCCGTGGGCATTGCGCTGGTGATTCGGACCTTCCTGTTTGAACCCTTCAAGATCCCGACGGGCTCCATGATTCCGTCGTTGCTGATCGACGACTACATCTTCGTCACCAAGTCCTCGTACGGCGTGAAGCTGCCTTTTTCCAGCAGTTATCTGGTTCGCTGGGGGGCTCCGGAGCGAGGCGACGTGGTGGTCTTTCCCTATCCTGTTAAAGGAACGCCCGATTACGAGAAGGATTTCATCAAGCGGGTCATCGGGCTTCCTGGCGACAAGCTGAAGATGCGTGACAACGTGTTGCACGTGAACGGCGCGCCCATCGCAGTGGAAGTTCTGCCGGGTGACGTGGAGTGCGCAGGCCCAGGCGGCGCCCCGTGTCGGTGCATCCTGCAGAAAGAGACCCTGGGGGAACATCAGGTGATTACGCAGCATTATTTGGACCGAGGCATCTGTCAGAACCGGCCCGACTGGCGAGACGAATTCCAGGGGGAAATGATCGTTCCCGAGGGTCATGTGTTCCTGATGGGGGACAACCGGGACAACAGCAGCGATGGGCGCTTTTGGGGTGCCGACGGCCAATTGGAAGACCGTGAGATGAAGGGTCGAACGGTGCCCATCGAGTTGCTTCGTGGCCGCGCTCACGTGATTTGGCTGGCCAGCGACTGGAGTCGCATGTTTTCGTTCATTCCGTAATGGAGGGGTCCATGGAACTTCACCCGTTTGGGCACAAGTGCCCCTATCCGGCAGCGGATCTGATTATTGAATTGAGTGGCGATCGCATTGTGTTGATCACTCGCAAATATCCTCCGCTGGGGACCGCTCTGCCCGGCGGTTTTGTGGAATGGGGAGAGACCGTGGAGCAGGCGGCGGTACGTGAGGCCAAAGAAGAGACGGGCTTGGACATCAAGCTGGTCCGGCAACTGCATGTCTATTCGGATCCCAAACGGGACCCTCGGTTTCACACGATCTCGGTGGTCTTTGTGGCCACGGCCGAGGGTGAGCCATGCGGGGGCGACGATGCGGCTACGGCGTTCGCCGTC
>CAYTWV010000430.1:0-4249 GCA_964442235.1 uncultured Myxococcales bacterium
GCCACGGTTCTGGACGTAGAGACGATCATCCAGATCAAGGACAGTTACCGGGATAGTGCAGTGGACATTGGTTGGGCCTTCCCCGGCGCGCTGGCTTTTGACCCTTCCGAGAACATGGATACCCACTTCATGACCAACATGTCCTACTATTACGTGTATGGCGCCACGGTCCTGGAGATGATCGATCAGCGCCTGCTGAAAGCAGGTACCGAAGGCTTCTGGCCCCTGCTGACTCAAAAGTGGTACTGCGATGATTGCGGCGAAATTGAGACTGCGGACTTCCTGGACTTCATGATTGCCGAGGCCGGCGACCTGGGCATCGACTGGCAGATCTTTTTTGATGACTGGATCTACAACCCCGAGCCTCCCCCGCTGCTGGAGTTTTCCGCGTATGCCTTCGATGGCGTTAACGTGACGTTCACTGTGGAGCGGATCGACGGAAACCAGGCAGAACTTCACGACCTGGAGGTGGTGTTACAGACCGCCGACGGGCCCGTTGGGACCAGCGTGAACCTGAAGTACGGTCAGGACCTGGCGCATGTGGTGATCCAGACATCCCAGGCGCCCTCGTTGATTGTGGTGGACCCCGACATTATGTTTGCGGCCCGTCTTGAGATGTTGGAAGACTGGACCGGTCCCGAAGTGACCAACAATTTTGCAGCAAATATGGAGTAACGGCATGAGCACCTTCAAGAATGTTCTGGTTGTGACCACCAGCCCCAGAGCCGGCGGAAATAGCACCGAATTGGCACTGCGTGTGGCCCAGGGCTGCAGGGAAGAAGGCGCCGAGGTCGTGACCGTGGATTTCGGCAAACTGAAAGTCGGCCCTTGTTTGGCCTGTGACTGGTGCCACGAATCTGACAACGTGGGTGCCGGATGCCTGCAGCAGGACGATATGCAGCCATTGTACGGGATGCTGCGCAAGGCCGACACGCTGGTCATGGCCACGCCGGTCTACTGTTTCACGATGTCTGCACAACTGAAGATTTTTGTGGATCGGCTTTATGCCTTGATGAGTGAGTCGGAGTTGCCCGGCGGCTTTTCGTTCAAGGGCAAACGAGTGGCGCTGGTGCTGACCTATGGTGACGATGACGTGTTCAAATCCGGTGGTGTGAATGCCATCCGAGCCATCGAAGACCTGTGCAGATACCTGGGCGCCGAATTTGTAGGTGCGGTCTACGGTACGGCCAACAAGCCCGGCGAAATTGTGGCCAACGGAGCCTTGCTGCAGCAGGCCGTCGATTTCGGCAAAGGCCTGGTAGGCTGAATTCCCATGAAACACTCCTTCGTCCGCATTGTGTTCCCCGCCAGACATGAATCCACTGTGGCCCAGGTCCTTGAGAGACGGGGTGCCGTGGACTATGCCCTGGAGCGCCGAGGTATCAACCATCGTGTGGCGGACGACGCCTTCGAGTTCGAGGTGCCGCCCGACGCCCCCGTGGTGCTGACCCTGGAAGAGCCCGCCGGTCTGGTCCTGTTTGATGTGCTTCGGGATATGCCGGGGTTGCAGTCTGTGACCTTGGAACGCGGCACTTGGGATGACGGCATGGCCGAAGAGGAGTACCGGGCCCAACACGCCCCCATCCAGGTGGATCCTCAGTTGCAGCTTCGCCCACACTGGCTTCCGCTGCCCGAAAAAAGTTATGGCCTGGTGGTTCGCACCGAGCCCGGTGGACTCTTTGGCTCGGCTGGCGAACACTCGACGACCCAGGCCTGCCTTCAGCTCACGTTGCAGGTGATGAAGCCGGGGGCCCGGGTGCTGGATTTGGGCAGCGGGTCGGGCATTCTGGCCGTAACATCGGTGTTGCTGGGGGCCCACCACGCGACGTGTGTGGAGCTTGAAGAACTGGCGACCAAAGAGACCGAAAGATTGGCCCAACTGAACGGAGTGCCGCCCGACCGACTGAGTGTGATCGTGGGGGACGTGCTGAAGGTTCCCTTGAACGTGGCCCAATACGATGTGCTGTTCTTCAACATCGGTCCACGGATCACTCGAGAGTTTTTCGGGGCCGTGGGGACTCAGTTAAGGCCCGACTCTCATGTGATCCTTTCGGGAATCACCGTCTGGTCGCAGCAGACGGTCCTGGACGTTTTTGCCGCTTTGGGCAGAACCCCCAAAGCCAGCATTTGCCTGGATGATGAGTGGGTGACCTTCCTGCTGTAATATCGCAATTCAGTTTCGGAAAGGCTTAGCCGGCGCCCCAAAAAAGGGAGCGGCCCAAGCAACCGTTGGGCCTAATAGACGCCCGTGATGGGGGCAGGCAGGGCCGTGAAGTTGAATCCCACCGAATAGGCGTCCCCGGTCCCATCCCCATTGATGTCTTGATCCGGCGTCAAAACCCAGTCCAGCGCCCCGATGATGGTGTCGGGGTTGATGGGCAGGATGCCATCGGGAATGGCGTTCAGCACGCCCACGAACTCTGATTTCAAGACGGTGCCAGCCAGGATGCCCTGGGTTACCGTGAACTGGCCGGCCGCAAAGGTGTAAGTGCCCTTCATGTGGGCCCGATACAGGGTCAACGGCACCACCACGCCCGCTGCCAAAGGCAGGGGGATGGTGACGCTCTGGTCCAATCCGCCTACGTTGAACGACGAGTCGGTCCGAGTTCCGCTCAGGCGCATGGCCGGCTGGCAGGCATACCCGTCGAAACTCTGCGAGCTGACCCCATAGGTGCAATCCCCCGTCGCAAAGGCACAGCCTGACTCGATGGGCGCACCGGCATAGAAGTTCACCCAGGCGTCGCCGTTACCGCCAACCAGTTCGAACAGCAAATGGACCTTTCCGTCATCCAGGGAGTTTTGCAGCCAGTCGCTGGGGTTGCCAATGCCCGGCACCGCGCTGAGCGAGCCCCCCATTTCATTGTCGATGCCCTGGGAACACTTGTTTTTCGGTCGGCAGGTGGAGGGATCGTGGTCTACGTCCAAGCCGTTGCCCGGGAAGCCATCTTCGCCAAAGGCCAACGTGGTCATGCGTGCCGTACGATCCGAAAACTCCCATGCGTGCACGTTACAATTGGGATCAAAACAGAGCCCGGCGGCCGTACAGACGGTCCCCTCTCCACATGTTCCACACACCCCGCCGCAGCCGTCGGCCCCGCAAAGTTTCCCGCCGCATACCGGTTGGCATTGGCACAGGTTGTCCGCAGTGCAGTATTGTCCCGCACCGCAGGTGCCACATTCGCAGTTGTTTATCACACCGCACTCTTTCCCTGCACAGAAGCCGGCGCAAGGTCCCGTCACCGGCACACACGCGTTCTGCTGACACGTGAAGCCGCCCTCGCAGCCACCGCAGTCGCACTGCTCCACCACGCCGCACGCTATGCCGGCGCATGTGGGCGCACACGGGTCATCCTGGCACACAAACTCCACACACATCTGGCCGTCCTGGCATGTCCCGCAGTTGCACTCGCCAATCTGCCCGCAAATTTTGCCCGCACACAACTCAAAACAGGGATCCGGGGCCAACACACACTTGCCCTCGCTGCACGTGGTCCCCGAACTGCAACTGCCGCAGTCACACTGGTCCACGGTTCCGCAAACCCGGTTCTCACACTCCTTGGCACACGGTGCGTCAGGATCCTTGCAGACGTGCCCCACACAAAGCCTGTCCCCACTGCAATCCCCGCAGTTACATTCGTCCAAAATCCCACACTCTTTGCTGTCGCAAGCCCCCACACACGAGTCCGGAGGCATACACAGGAAGGCCACACAAAGCTCGCCATAAGGGCACACCCCGCACAGTCCGCCGCATGCGTCGGCACCACATTCCCGGCCCTCACAGCCCGGTTCACACTCGCCGTCTTGGCACACGCCCTCTTCGCAGTGGCGACCCGACGAGCACTTCCCACACAACCCGCCGCACTGGTTGTCCCCACACTCCACATCGTCGCAGAAGGGCTGACAGCAACTGCCCTGGAAACAGACCGAAGGCAGACCACACGTGGTGATCTTCTCGGTGCCTTTGCCGTCGTCTCGACACTGAATCACGTCGTTGCCCTGGCACCACGTCTGGCCCGGCTTGCAGGCCGTGACCACGTCGGAACCAGGCCCATCCATCTGGGTCCCATCGCTTGCTACGTCGCCCGGCGTTTGCACGTCACCCTGCATCGAAGGCGACGGGGCGGTTTCTGAACATGCTGCAACAAGAATCACGGCCAAAAGCCCCAAACGAGACAACATCACAACCTCCAATTCCAACGGCGCGGCAGTCTACCCAACCCCCCACGCAAAAGAAACCCCCCATTCGGGC
>CAYTWV010000431.1:0-4246 GCA_964442235.1 uncultured Myxococcales bacterium
TCTCACTGGCTGGAGCAGTTTACCAAGTTCGCACCGGCCACGGCGCTGGTGTTGGTCAGCAAGAAGGCCTTGAATCCCAAGCTGGCCGACCGCATCGTGGAGCGCACCAAGGACCCGAGGATTTTGTTCTATCGGGTCACGCCGCCCTCGGACAAGATTGCGGCCCTGATTGAAGCCGGCTCGCAGGAGGCCTGATGACCGATACCCCGCTTGAACTGGCCGTGCCCATCGAGGTTCGTTTTGGTGACCTGGATGCGTTCGCCCATGTGAACAACGCAACCTTCTTGACCTATCTGGAAAACGCCCGTGTGGCCCACTTCCGGGCGTTCATCGGTGTGGCGAATCCCGACGACTTTAAGGGAGTTGTGGCTCGAATCGAGATCGACTACAAGGCGCCCATCTGGCTGAATTCGCCCGTGGTGTGCCACGTGGGAATTACCGAGATGGGCAACAGCAGTCTGGCCTACGAATACCGCCTTTGCAGCCCCGACGGCGCCGTGATGTATGCTTGGGCCAACAGTGTTCATGTGATGTTTGATCGGGCGACTCAGCGCAGCATCCCCCTCGACGAAGACTTCCGAGCACGTATGATTCAGCTTCGAGTCCAGCGGGGATTGCCGCCTCCTGTGGACAAACGGACCCGTAAAGAAGTATGAAGAGGTTCCGGTCGGAGGATCACAAGATGGTACGTTTGGCTCCAGTTTTGGCATTGTGCGCGTTTTGCCTGACTTTGTGGGGGACAGCCCCTGTGCAGGCCCGAGAATTGCACCAGGGAGACATGATGTTCAGCCTGGGGGGCGGGTTCAGCAACGACTCGTATACCCTGGGGGCCCAGTTTGGCTACTTCGTCCTGAAAGACCTGATGCCGGGCGTTCGGTACTTCTATACCCACGAAAAGGGTTCGTTTGCCGGCGCCGACTACACGGTAGACCAGCACCAGGCTAACGTCTTTGCCCGCTATTATATCCTGAGCGAAGGCATGATTTTTCCGTTCGTGACCGCCGATGGTGGCTATTTGCGTTATGACCAGTCCGGGCCCGCCGGGGTGGACCGTGGCATGAACCTCTGGTCGCTTTTTGGTGGCGCCGGTGTGGTCGTCTTTTTCAGCAAGAACTTTGCTGCCGAATTGACCGGCGGATGGCGACAGTACTTCTCGGTACCCGAGGACCTCAAAGCCTCGGATTTCGACGAACGCCCCTTCGAATGGAACTTGGGATTCGGGCTGTATCTGTAGACTCACATAGGCCAGCCTAGACAACTCATCAAGGCCGAGCACTGGGGTACTTCGGTGAGTTCTTCAAAGGTGGGGCATTTGTGGCGAATGTAGTCCGAGCAGGGCGCCACATCCCTTTCGGACAGTCCCTCGCAATGGGGGGCGGTCTCAAGGACCGGGGCGTCGGGTGAACAGGCATAGGCCGCATGCTCGTCGCAGTCGCCAACACCTCCCATCATGCCACACTGGTGATAGGCCTCGCAGGCCTGAGTCTGCCACTCCAGGCAAACTTCATCATGCTCGGCGCAACCCAACAACCCAAATATCACCAACGCAGTAATGCACCCTGCTCGTCCAGCCATCGTTCCACCCTTGCCCGAACATCTGTAGACCATCCAGAACACTATCGAAGGCCTCAGGCTACACAACATGAAACTGCATGGCAAACCCCTTGGTCTGGTGCGGGCGGCGGCAACTTGGCAGGCAAGGCAGCCGTCGCGTAATGGGTTTTGATTACCTTGTCCCCGCCTTTGCCACGGCGCACAATCCCAGCTATCCTGGCGTGCGATTCCACGGAGCGTGCCATGCGAGATGCCATCCACGTTGAGAATGCCAGGGTCCATAACCTGAAAAACGTCACGATTTCCATTCCTCGAGACCAGTTTGTGGTCTTCACCGGGGTTTCAGGGTCCGGGAAATCGTCGCTGGTCTTTGACACGCTGCACACCGAGGCCCAACGGCAACTGATCGAGACCTTCAGCTCGTTTGCCCGCCGGCGTCTGCCCAAACTTAGCCGCCCTGATGTGGATGCAATTCAGAATCTGTCGACCAGCATTGTGATTGACCAGAAACGCATGGGGCGCACCCTTCGCTCCACCGTGGGGACGGCGACTGAGGTTTACACCTACTTGCGGATGCTCTATTCCCGCTGCGGCGACACACCCGGGCTGGCCAACTTCCACTTCAGCTTCAACCATCCGCTGGGCATGTGCCCCGCCTGCCAGGGCCTGGGGCAGCGGATTCGGGTGAACACCGAGATGCTGGTGGACCCCGCTCTTTCCATTCGGGACGGGGGGATTCTTCACCCCGATTTTAAGCCCGGTGGTTGGAACTGGCGGGAAATCGTAGCGATTCAGTTGTTCGATGTGGACAAACCCTTGGGCCTTTTTGACCCCGATGAACGCCACAAACTGTTCCATTCTGCGGGAATTCCGGTGGTCAAACCTCACGGTGCTGGCACGTACACCAAGAACTGGGAGGGCATTGCCGCAAAGATCGAACGCCTGTATGCCGCCAAGGGAGAGGACGAGTTCAGCGAGCCCCGGGAAGACACTTATCGTCGTTACATGAGCCAATCCACCTGCGACCAATGTGGTGGGCTGCGACTGAATCCCCAAAGGGCTGCGGTGCAGGTGGCGGGGCTGCCGATCTCTAAGGCGGTCACTATGGAGTTATCCGATTTGGACCTGTGGCTGTCGGGGTTGCAGGGCGCCGTATCCGGGCCGCTGGTGAGCAAAATGCGCTCGATTCTGGGTCACCTGATTGCCATTGGTGTGGACTATCTGCACCTGAATCGGGCCGTATCCAGCCTGTCCGGAGGCGAAAGCCAGCGGGTCAAAATGGCCAGACAACTGGACTGCGATTTGATGGGCATGATGTACGTGCTTGACGAACCCTCCATCGGGTTGCACCCCAAAGACGTCGGGTCACTGGTCACGATGCTTCGGCACCTGCGCGACAAGGGCAATTCGGTCCTTGTGGTGGAACACGACCCCGAGATCATTCAGGCAGCGGACCATGGCATCGAAGGGGGGCCGGCCCCGGGCAGGGACGGAGGCCTGATCTGTTTCCAGGGCGACCAGTCACAGTTTCAGGGTTCCGAATCATTAACCGCCCAGTGGATTCGCCAAGCCAGGACGGCGGGGTCCCACGCCATCAGGCGCACGGCCAGCGATTTCTGGGCCATCCGGGGCGCTTGCCATCACAACTTGCGGCAACTGGATGTGGACATCCCCAAGAATGTTCTGGTTTGCATCACGGGTGTGGCGGGCAGCGGGAAGAGCACGTTGGTGCACCACGAGTTCTTGAAGCAGGTGCCCGACGCAGTGGTTGTTGACCAGTCGGCCGTGGGCCGCAGTAGCCGCTCCAATCCCGCCACCTATCTGGGCCTCTTGGACCCCCTAAGGCAACTGTTTGCCAAAGCGACGGGCAAGCCCGCTTCCTGGTTCAGCTTCAACTCGGACGGGGCATGTCCCGAATGCAAAGGGGCGGGAAGCCTGGCCGTGGAGATGAGTTTCCTGGACGACGTTCGGATGGTGTGCCCCGAATGTGAGGGGCGACGTTACACCGCACAGGTCCTGGAGCAGACATGGAAAGGTCGCTCCATTGCCGACATCCTGGCCCTTACGGCCGGTGAAGCCGTGTTGATTCTGACCCAGAAGAACCTGCTGCCTGCTCTGAAGTTATTGTGTGACGTGGGATTGGAGTACTTGACCTTGGGACAACCGCTCTCGACGTTGTCGGGCGGGGAGTGCCAACGCCTGAAATTGGCCGTGGAAATGGGCAAACAGGGCAACGTGTATGTGCTGGATGAACCCACCACGGGACTTCATCTTGCCGATATTCAGCGGTTAATGGGTATGCTGCACCGGTTGGCCGACGATGGAAATTCGGTGTTGGTGGTGGAACACAATCTGGATGTCATCGCCCAGGCCGACTGGGTCATCGATCTCGGCCCCGAAGGAGGCCGCCGTGGCGGCCAGTTGGTCGCCTGCGGAACCCCGGAACAGGTGGCGGCCAACCCGGCCAGCCATACCGGACGTTATCTGAGCAAATTGCTCGGGTCACCCCGTCGGCGATGAGTTTCCCGATGACCCCGTCCCCCGATACTGGCGTCGTCCCCCAAAATATTTGCATCCCCGATCATGGCGCCTGCTTGAGTGTTGCCCTTTTCTTATTGCCGTTGGCACACAAATCGCAATAGCTCACAACCGTTCCACTTGAGTGGGTAGAACATGTGCACCAAATGCACAG